>NZ_CP047652.1:30000-102500 GCF_009906835.1 Aristophania vespae | reverse complement strand
CATCGAAGCTAAAAGAAGCATCCATCATTTCTAGATAGAGAAAAGCTCCTAATCCCGCTTTAGCAACCTGTTGAGGCGCTCCTTTGGGGGCTTCCAGCAACTGTCCCATGCTTTGAACGGCAATATAAGTGATAAGGCCGAACATGGAGGATGTCAGAAAAGTAAGTGCTTCTGACTGTGGAAGAAACCGCGAAACGACATAAAGCGCTACGAGTACGACCGCTATTTCTACTCCCTGACAAGAGGATAATTTTTGCAAAGGCGATTCGATAAATTTTATCCAATGGATTTTTTTCTCTTCATTAAAAAAGAAATCTAAACCCACCATGAAAAGAAAGGCTCCGCCAAACCCCATAATGGCTGTGTGCGCTTCAGCTAGAATTTTTGCATATTGGTGAGGATGGGCCAATGCTAGGTTGATAGCAGATAAGGGACCCAAATGACCCGCCATACATACAATCATGACAGGAAAAATAAGACGCATACCGAATACGGCTATCAGCAAACCCCATGTCAAAAATCTTTTTTGCCAAATCTCACTCATTGTCTGGAGCACTGAAGCATTCACAACGGTATTATCGAATGACAATGAGACTTCTAAAAATCCCAAAACGAGGCAAAGAAACACCGATGAAAAGGCTTGAGAGAAAGAGTGGGCCGGCTGATAACCAATAAAAGCTGCTAAAATTAAACAAACGACTGAAAATAAGAGTGAACCACGAAAATATCTTATCATTTGGGCACAGACCTTCATCTCAGCCAATTATCTGGCACGATTCTATAGTGTTAGAGTCACATTAACTATGACCGGATTTTTCCAGGCGCATTTAATATAATCACAATAATAAAGCCCCTCACATTTTAGGAAATGCAAGGGGCTTTATTATTTTGCAATATGAGGGAGGTTCAAAAAACGACCGCCAAACTTACAGGGTGAATTTACGTAATTTTCAGCCCATCTTCGTCTGCCGAAACCATAATGACCTGGCCATCATGGAAGCGCCCTTCAAGCAATTGCCCAGCCAGTGTATTTTGCAGCTCACGCTGAATGACCCTTTTTAAAGGGCGAGCTCCATAAATAGGATCGTACCCGGCATTGGCGAGCCATTCACGGGCCTTGTCGTCCAACTTAAGTCCTAATTTACGGTCCTCTAAAAGCTGACGCAGGCGATCAAGCTGAATTTCAACAATTTTATTCATATCCGCACGCTGTAAGCGGGAGAAAAGAATAATTTCATCGAGACGATTGAGAAATTCTGGCCGGAAGTGACTGCGCACCACAGACATTACCTGAGCCTGGACAAGCTCCGGCGATTCCCCTTCTTTTTGGTTGGCTAGCACATCGGAACCAAGGTTACTTGTCAGCACGATGATTGTATTGCGGAAATCAACAACACGACCTTGTCCATCGGTCAGACGTCCATCATCAAGCACTTGCAGGAGGATGTTAAAAATATCCTCATGAGCTTTTTCGACCTCATCAAATAATATGACCTGATAAGGGCGCCGCCGGACTGCTTCAGTTAAGACACCACCTTCATCATAGCCAACATAACCTGGAGGGGCACCAATTAAACGTGATACAGCGTGTTTTTCCATAAACTCGCTCATATCAACACGTAACATGGCTCGGTCATCATCAAAGAGGAACTCAGCCAAGGCTTTTGTTAGCTCAGTTTTGCCTACCCCTGTAGGGCCAAGAAACAGGAACGAGCCGATTGGTCGATTCGGATCTTGTAACCCTGCCCTCGCTCTACGAACCGCATTAGAAACAGCAACCAGAGCAACTTCCTGGCCAACAACACGTTGACGCAGCTTGTCTTCCATTTGCAGTAATTTTGCGCGCTCACCTTCTAACATCCTGTCAACAGGAACGCCTGTCCAACGAGACACAACCGCGGCAATGCCCTGATCTGTAACAGAATCAGCTAACAGGCCATCTGTTTCAGTGTGATCTTCTTCTGACTGGGCTTTTGCAATATCTTGCTCCAACTTGGGAATAGCACCGTAAAGAAGCTCAGAAGCACGCTGTAAATTACCCTGACGCTGAGCCACCTCGACTTCTGAACGCGCATGATCAAGCTGCTCTTTTAATTTCTGAACCGCATTCACACGGTCTTTTTCGGCGTTCCAGGCAGCACTCATGACATCTGATTTTTCCTGCAATTCTGCTAATTCAGATTCGAGTGCCGATAATCTTTCTTTAGAAGCCGAATCTTTTTCTTTACGAATCGCTTCACGTTCTATTCTGAGCTGAATAATACGGCGATCAAGCTCATCAAGCTCTTCTGGCTTGCTGTCAATTTGCATACGCAAGCGACTGGCTGCTTCGTCAATCAGGTCAATTGCTTTGTCAGGGAGGAAGCGGTCAGTGATATAGCGATTCGATAAGGTAGCCGCAGCAACAAGAGCATTATCCGTTATGCGCACACCATGATGGAGTTCGTACTTTTCTTTAATGCCTCGTAAAATAGAAATTGTATCGGCAACAGAAGGTTCACCCACAAATACTGGTTGGAAACGCCGTGCAAGAGCGGCGTCTTTTTCAATATATTTGCGGTATTCATCTAATGTAGTCGCACCAATGCAATGCAGTACACCGCGTGCTAATTCTGGCTTGATGAGATTAGAAGCATCCATGGCCCCATCAGAACGGCCAGCCCCAACAAGTGTATGCATCTCATCAATAAAGAGAATGATCTCCCCTTCAGCGCCTTCTATTTCTTTTAAAACGGCTTTTAGACGTTCCTCAAATTCACCCCGATATTTTGCCCCAGCGACCAGAGCACCCAAATCAAGAGAAAGAAGTTTTTTATTCCGAAGTGCCTCAGGAACATCACCATTAACGATTCTGAGGGCCAGCCCTTCGACAATGGCAGTTTTACCAACCCCGGGTTCACCAATTAAAACGGGATTGTTTTTGCTACGGCGTGCCAAAACCTGGATGGCCCGTCTGATTTCTTCATCACGTCCAATAACAGGGTCAAGCTTTCCTGCCTGAGCAATAGCTGTGACGTCGCGCGCATATTTCTTGAGCGCATCAAATGTATTTTCAGCAGATGCCGAATCTACATGACGCCCTTTACGTAATTGCGCCACTGCCTGCTCTAAAGCCTGAGGCGTTGCTTTTCCAAGGCGTAAAGCATTACCCGCCGCACTCTGGCTGTGACTAATCGCAATTAAAAGCCGATCTTGCGCAACAAAACTATCGCCGGCTTCTTTCGCACCCTGTTCGGCACTATCGAGAAGGCGCACGAAATCAGGTGTTGCCTGAGGTTGGCTTGCACCACTACCTTGCACTTTGGGTAATTTGGCTAAAGCCTCATCATTAGCTTGCTGAACAGTTTTCGGATCCCCACCAGCAGCCCGAATCAGGCCCGAGGCAGCTCCCTGCTCGTCATCTAATAATGCTTTAAGCAAATGTTCTGGCGTTAATTGCTGATGATAATCTCTTAGTGCAATAGTCTGAGCAGCCTGTAAAAATCCCTGGCTGCGTTCAGTAAATTTTTGGATGTCCATTATAACTCTCCTTATAAGTCCCGTTACGGCAACTTTAAGTTTTTGGATGTCCCATTTGGCGACATCTTTATATTTATCTGGGGCTGATATTTTTCTAATCAAGAGGCTTTAAGTGAGAGTTTAAATTAAAATTTATGTTTTTTTCTCATATTGTGCTGGCCACGCAGGATTTCATTTTAATCCTGAAAGGCAATTGGCTTCATCATTATATTAATTGCCAATAAGAAAGGGCCATTGCGGATGGATTCGCTTTTTGCAAACGCAAAATTGCTTCTCACCGAATTTTAAATGGGCATCATTCAGATTATTGAAAAGGCCCTTCTCGCTCCTGCACCTTTGACGTTAGAGACGCAAATTAAGAGCAATTATCCGTTGGAGTGGTGCAATTTTAGTAAATGCCAGATTACGAGTCTCGGCTATTTCGGGCAGAATCTTCTATAAGATTGTGAAGTTTATGTGAGTCACACATTTTCGGCTTATTCTGGCTTCAAATACAAAAACACGTCTCAGTCATTAAATAACTGCAAAAATAACATCCTGAGGGTAGTCTTCATGTTAATAGATTTTATTTTTGCATAGGAAGATCTTAGTAAAAGACAAGGTCTCATTTTTTTCGTCAGGTGAGATAAACGAACAATAATCTAGATAGTTCAGACAGAAGGACAAATATCAGCTGTGCTAAAATATTTGCACCATGTCTGATAGTTAGATCAGCCGCAGATTTTGCGTATAAGATTTTAATATTAGCTGGTTAAAAAATACATTTTGACTGCCAAAAAACAATAGAATTAGAATTCTTCAGCTAGCTACGAATTTCTTCTTTTTATGCTCCTATCATCCTTCTCCCGACTGAAGGGATAAAGACGAGGGAGATATGCCTAATGATGCAAGAGCTTTTTCCCACATCAAATTAGGGTCGGTTTTAAAGATCAGCTCTTCTGTAGCCTGTGCCAAAAACCAGTAATTATTATGAAAAATTTCTTCTTCTAACTGCCCTGGTGCCCAGGCCGCATGGCCTAATACCATCATACTATGTCTAGGTCCCCGATTAGCCACCAAATCGCGCAAAATATCAAGATTTGCCGTTAAGCATGCCGGGCCTGACTTATAACCACCCATTTCACCAGACCAATCGAGGCTATGCAAAATAAAACCATGAGAGGGGTCGACTGGGCCTCCTTGACCAAGAAACAAGGCAGGTGATTGTTCTTGAAGCGTAATACCAAATTGTTTGAAAAGATCTTCTATAACAAGGTTGGGAAAACGTTTATTAATGATGACTCCTAAAGTTCCCTCTTCTTTAGAATAATCACATAAATAAACGACTGATTGCCCAAAAATTGTCTCGGCTAATTGAGGACATGCAATCAAAATCTTGCCAGTTAGATCAGAAAAAGAGGGCAAAGAAACTTTGGTCATATTTTATAATGGTAAGTTTTTTACAAAGAATACAAGATTAACCAAATTATATTTTTTCATATTTTATTAAAGGGCATAAGAATGACACAGGCTTTGACGGTTTTTGTAACTGGTGCAAGTGCGGGTTTTGGAAAAGCCATTGCTAAGAAGCTGGTCAAAGAGGGCCATCATGTTATTGCATCTGGGCGCCGTACAGAACGCCTTAATGAATTGCATCATGAGTTAGGGGATGCTCTTCTCCCTCTTTCACTTGATATGCAAGATATAAAAACGATTAGGGATTTACCTTCATCTCTCCCTGAAAAATGGCAAGATATTGACGTCCTCATCAATAATGCAGGTTTGGCATTAGGGATGGATCCTGCTCAAAATGCGGATCCCGATGAGTGGGAAACTATGATCACTACAAATATTTCTGGCCTAGTAGAAATAACCCGCGCTTTCTTACCTACTATGATCAAAAGAAATACAGGTTATATTATGTCCATAGGCAGCACGGCAGGAACATATCCCTATAAGGGCGGTAATGTTTATGGTGCGACAAAAGCTTTTGTCAGCCAATTTATGCAAAATTTACGCACTGACCTTTTGGGCACAAAAATTCGTGTAACAAATATCGAACCTGGTTTGTGCGGAGGCAGTGAATTTAGTCAAGTACGATTAAAAGATAACGAAAAAGCCAATGCCGTTTATCAAGGGACGCAACCACTAACGCCAAATGACATAGCCGAAACGATAGCTTGGCTCTTAAAGTTACCAGCTCATATGAATGTTAACCGCATGGAGCTTATGCCGGTTTGCCAGGCTTCTGGCGGGTTAGCTGTCCACCGTAAGCTTTCTCGAAGAGAAAACCAGTGATGTTAACCAAGAAACGCAACCACTGACACCAAATAACATAACCGAAATGATAGCCTGGCTCTCAAAATTACCGCCCCATATGAATGTTAACCGCATGGGGTTTATGCCGGTTTGCCAGGTTTCTGGCGGGCGGGCTGTGCACTGTGAGCTTTCTTGAAAAGAAAGCCCACTGTTCTACACTAGTTATAAAGAACTCTCTTAAGAACGGCGGCGGCTTGATCTTTCTCCAGAACGGCTGCCCCCCGTTCTTTTACGGGAAGATGGGGCCTTATCGCGTTTCTCAGAACGTCCCTCAGAAGAGCGTGGACCACGGCTGCGCGGTGCACCACCTCTGTTACCACCCCGAGCTGGACCTTTACCTTCTGGTGGAGCAGATGCAGGCTCAATTGAGACTTCGTCATGCTCAGCTCCGGCGCGGCAAGAATTAAATCTTTCAACCTTATCTTCTGAGATTTGGAAGAAAGATTGGTCTTGCTGAATACGGATGCTGCCAATATCGCGCTTTTGCACGCCACCAATGCGGCAAATAAGGGGCACTAACCATTTGGGATCAGCTTTGTCTTGACGCCCGACGCTCAAACGGAACCAGGCCCCCGAACTTTCATATGAACGAGGCTCACGCTTGGAACGTTCACCACGCTCTCCGCGTTCATTTCTGTCCCCTCTTTCGCGACGCGCTGGAGCTTCCAACGAAACAGGACGTAACTGCTCAACTTTAGGTAATTTGGCTGTATAGAAATTAACCAGGGCCGAAGCTAAACGTTGCGCGTCATAACGCTCAACCAACATTTTGACCATCTCATTTGAAGAGACTTCACCTTCAGTCAAAGTTGGGTCTTCTAGTAAGCGTTTTGCATCCTGTTCTGCAATCATTTCGGCTGTTGGAACTGTTTCCCATTCAGCATTAATGCGTGCCTGCCCTAACAAACGCTCTGTACGACGACGTTGGTTAAAAGGCACCATAATAACGCTTGTGCCTTTACGCCCCGCACGACCTGTACGACCAGAACGATGTAATAATGTCTCTGAAGAAGACGGAATGCTTGCATGAATAACAAGCCCCAGTGCTGGCACATCGATACCACGGGCAGCAACATCTGTAGCCACGCACACTCTTGCAATACCAGAACGCAGGCTCTCAATGGCTCGTGAGCGTTCATTCTGCCCCATTTCACCCGAAATCGCGACAGAAGCGAAGCCTCTTTCTAATAACTCTGCCTGAACCTGACCCACAAGCAAACGTGTATTACAAAAGACCATTGCTGTTGGGCTATCGTAATAACGCAATACGTTCACCAAAGACCGTTCTATCTCATGTGGTGCAGTCACAACACAACGATAGGTAATATCGGAATGCTGTTTTTGCCCTGCTCCCATGTCAATGCGCATGGCATCTTTTTGATAACGACGTGCCAGAGACGCAATTTCGCGGGCAATTGTTGCCGAGAATAATAGAGTCCGGCGCCCTTCAGGAGCGGCATCTAAAAGCTGCTCTAACTCCTCACGAAAGCCCATATCGAGCATTTCGTCAGCTTCGTCTAAGACAACAACACGCAAAGCCGAAAGGTTAAGTTTGCCGCGCGAAAGGTGATCACAGAGTCGGCCTGGAGTCCCGACAACTATATGAACACCACGTTCTAGGGAACGGGCTTCACGGCGTGCATCTGTCCCACCTATACAGCAGGCGATACGAGCTCCCGTTTCAGCATAAAGCCATGTCAGCTCGGACTGAACCTGCAAGGCAAGCTCACGTGTAGGCGCTATAACAAGAGCGTAAGGTGAAGAAACTGGCGCTAATTTCCCACTATCTTCAAGGAGACTCGGGGCAAACGCCATACCAAAAGCGACGGTCTTGCCTGATCCTGTCTGTGCTGAAACAAGAAGGTCACGGTCTTCATGTCCAGGTTCAAGAACAGCTTCCTGGACAGGAGTAGGCTTTTCGTAACCTCGAGCTTGAAGGGCACGTGTTAAAGCAGGATAAGTATCAGGAAAAGGCATTGTCGACGAACACTCGGTAATCAAATGATGCTGCAAAGAAGCGCAACAGCTAGCGATGGCTCCATAGCTGCTTATGCACAAAAAAGCCAGAAAATACTCACACGGCTCTTTGTCAGAGCGTTTGAGGCACTCTTCCTATTATAGCATGCACACTATCTTTCCAAGCTGTCAAATCTTCAGGAGGGACAACATCACCTGTATCTATTTCAACGAATCCTGCGCTATGCATGAGACTTGTAACAAGCCGGATACGGTCTTCTGGCTCTAAAGCCTGCCATATAGCAACGGCTTTGGCCGAAATGAACTGATCTGAAAAACTTACAATAAAAGGGGCACCAGCTTTTAAAACGCGCACAACCTCTTCCAAAATTTTTTGTGGTTGTGTGAGATAGGCAATACCGTCACACATGACAGCCCCATCAAAATAGTTATCTTCAAAGGGAAGAACTGTTTTTTCATTGAGATTTTGCACAATAGAGCGCGATAGAGTTTTATTTTGTTCCAGGGCCTTTTTATTAACATCAACCCCGATTAACTCCTGAAAACTGGCATCTTCTGGCATATGGCTTGAACCCCCTGCCATGAGATCAAGCGTGCATCCTCCCACAGGAAGGGCTGTGCGATAAAGTGCAGTTACAGCGGTTTGTGCCCCCATATCCATAAGTGAGTCTGAACCATATTGGGTAAAAAACGATTCGTCAGAATCCTGATTTGCCTGGGCAAAAGCTTTTTCATGGAGTCCTTGCACCCACCACCTCTTTTCATGTTTAACGTCTTAGCGTTTTACAATGTTAAAAAATTAACTTTCCCTGATTAGGTAATTACAGAACGCAAGACATCAAGATTTTTATTGTCTATATGTACGATTATGACGTTTATTTCTGCACAATCTGCTTCTGTAAAAATAGCTTTTACGAAAATGCATGGCCTGGGCAATGATTTCATTGTTCTAGATAACCGTAGCAACATGATTACGCTTACCGAGGTAATGATTCGTCACATTTGTGACCGACATCTGGGTATAGGGTGTGATCAGCTCGTTTTACTCTCTAATCCAACCTTAGAGGGGGCTTCTGTTCGTGTGCAGTTTTTTAATCCTGACGGCTCAGAAGCAGGAGCATGCGGTAATGCTTCACGGTGCGTAGCGAAATTTATAGGTCATAATCCTGTTATAGAAACTCAGAATGGCCTCTTACCCACCTTTAAGGAAGGTGAACTTTATCGTGTTGTCATGGGCGTACCTAAATTAGCATGGCAGGATATACCCCTCTCGCATGAAGCAGATACTGCACATCTCCCCCTTTATGATGGGGCAGCATGTTCAATGGGCAACCCTCATTTGACATTATTTCGTCCTATAAAAGAAGCAGCCCTGTTAGGTCCTGAATTAGAACATCACGCGCTTTTTCCACAGCGTGCCAATATTGGCTTTGCAGAAATATTATCACCCACCCATATGCGCTTACGTGTTTGGGAGCGTGGAGCGGGTTTAACACTGGCTTGCGGTTCTGGCGCCTGTGCTGCTGTTGTCAATGCCGCCCGCCGAAATCTCGTAAAAAGAAAGTGCACTGTAACGATGGAAAAAGGGGATCTGCAAATTATCTGGGAAGAAAATGGGCCTGTTCATATGATTGGCCCGGCCGAAACAGTCTTTACAGGTCAAATATTGATGGATCAGGCCGTATGACAGTTTCTGTCATTACCTTTGGTTGCCGCCTCAATGCCCATGAAAGTGACGGCATGTTGCATTATGCGCAACACGGGCAAGATCAGGATAACAAACAAACAATCATTGTTAATACCTGCACTGTTACCGCTGAAGCTGAAAGACAGGCACGGCAAGCGATTCGCCGTGCCCATCGAGAGAACCCAGAAGCAGAAATCATTGTAACAGGATGTGCCTCTGAACGTGCTCCAAAGGAATGGGGTGCTTTAGAGGGTGTTCAACGTGTTGTTACAAATGATGAAAAATTATCTCCCGCAAGTTGGGGTGTTGACCGCAAAGCCAATCTTCCTCCTCCACCTTCAAAGCACACGCGCGCTTTATTACAGGTTCAACAAGGATGTGACCATCGCTGCACATTTTGCGTTATTCCTTACGGGCGAGGACAATCAAAAGCGACAGCTTTATTTGATGTTATTTCTCGTGCACGCACTCTAACAGAAGCAGGGCACGAAGAAATTGTTCTTACAGGAGTCGATATTGCTTCGTGGAAAGAAGGTACGCACGGTTTAGGAAAATTATGCCAGGAGCTTTTAAAGCACATTCCTGCTTTAAAGCGGCTTAGACTTTCATCTTTGGATCCCGTTTTGCTCCATCCAGAAACAGGCGACAAAGACCTGTGGGAACTTATTGCCTCTGAACCTCGCTTCATGCCTCATTTGCATTTATCCCTACAGGCAGGGTCTGATCTTATTCTCAAACGCATGAAGAGACGCCACCGCACAAATGAAGTGAGTTACGCCATAAAAGAAATCCGCAAATTGCGGCCCGACTTGGGGTTCGGTGCTGATTTAATCGCTGGCTTTCCAACAGAAACAGACGAACTTTTTGAAGAAACATTTCGTTTTATAGAAGAAAATGCTCTGCCTTTCTTGCATGTCTTTCCCTATAGCGAACGCCCCGGAACACCTGCGGCAAAAATGCCTCCCCTACCACGCTCCATAAGGCAAGAACGCGCTGCACGCCTAAGGGCATTAGGCAATGACATAAAGACGAAATTTTTAACAAGCTTTATAGGTCAAGAAAAAGACGTTTTGCTTGAAACAGCTATAATGGGCCATACACCAGAATTTGCCGTCGTCACACTTACAGATAAAGCCGCTCTTACACCTGGAAAAACCTATCGTTTGCGTCTTTTAGCAGTGGAAGATTATAAAATTAATGCTGAAATTGCATAGTAAGGCTTGACGGATTACCCTTCTTGGCCACACTCCATGTCTATGGCAGGATTTTTTTCACGACTCAAAGCAGGGCTTTCTCGCTCTAACGCACGTCTCAACGCAATTTTCGTCAAGCGCATGCTTGATGAGGAAACGCTTGAGGAACTAGAAGATGAACTCATTGCAGCTGATTTAGGCCCAGCAGTTGCTGAACGCATCATTGAACAATTCCGCGACACGAGCTTTGGCCAGGATGTTACGAGCGACGAAATTAAAGATACGCTCGCTCGTGAGATCGCTAAAGTATTGGAGCCTGTGGCTGTACCTTTTACACCAGACCCAGCCCGCAAACCCCACGTTGTGTTAGTTGTTGGCGTCAATGGAACTGGCAAAACGACAACCATTGGCAAAATGGCGCATTATTACCGCCAAGAAGGCAAATCTGTCATGATGGTTGCGGGAGATACATTCCGTGCCGCTGCTGTAGAACAGCTCCAAATTTGGGGCGAACGTGTTAATGCACCTGTTATTGCCAGTAAAACAGGTGCAGATGCAGCTGGTTTGGTCTATGACGGATTAAAACGGGCCACAGAGGAAAAAGCTGACCTCTTACTCATTGATACAGCAGGACGACTTCATAATAAGTCTGCTCTGATGGAAGAATTAGCCAAAATCATCCGTGTTATGCGCAAATTCGATGATAGTGCCCCTCACAGCGTGCTGCTTGTACTTGATGCCACAACGGGGCAAAATGCTATTGAGCAAGTGCGTGTTTTCCGCGAATTAGTTGATGTTACTGGTCTTGTTGTAACAAAACTCGATGGCTCTGCTCGAGGTGGGATTGTCATTGCCCTTGCTGAACAATTTAAGCTTCCTGTTCATTTGGTCGGTGTCGGTGAAAAAGCTGAGGATCTTCGTCCTTTCTCAGCAGATGAATTTTCTCGCGGTTTGTTAGGATAAAAATTATTCCTTGCCCTATTTTGTAGCTGCATTTCGGTAAAACTCTTGCTTACATCCAATAATGCAGCTTTTTAGGAGAAATATGGGCAGTAACGTGACCGTTTCTTTAAACGATCATGGCTGAATAGTTTTCTTTTCACCTGAGCTAGAGATTCCTGTTTAAATCTCTACGTCAAACTCAGCACCTTGGTGCAATTTTCTTTTTGCCAAAAGAGAATGATTAAGCTTTGCCTTTAGGCCAATAAGACGTCATCACCGCGTTCCTATTTCGGTTGCCTAAAGTGAAATCAGTTAAGTGGGTATCAATCCCATAGATTGATTGAGACTGAGACAAAATACGTCTTGGTAAGAGCACCGATATGGCTCTTTCAACGCCTTTTAATATCTAAGAATATTTCAGTCTTTAGCCTGAAAACAGAAGCCTAAACCTCCTGTACTTTCGGCTTCGATATTTACTTTTGACTAGATTTAAAAACACTAAAAAAATACCGCAGAGCGAAAAGCTGCCCTGCGGTATTTTAAGCTACCAAAAATGAAAGTTATTATTACCCTTCAAAAGGGTCTTTCATTAAAATAGTATCGTCACGTTCTGGGCTTGTTGAAAGAAGCGTTACCGGCGCACCAATAAGCTCTTCAATACGACGGACATATTTAATAGCCTGAGCAGGCAATTCAGCCCATGAGCGCGCACCTGCTGTTGTTTCGTTCCACCCTGCCATTGTTTCAAGCACAGGTTTAACGCGGGATTGTGCTGCTGGTGACGAAGGGAAGCGATCAATATGCTTTCCATCAAGCTCATAACCAACACAGATAGAGACTTCTTTCATCCCATCCAGCACGTCAAGTTTAGTAAGGGCAATGCCATCAACACCACCCACACGCACAGCATGCCGCACGAGTGTTGCATCAAACCAGCCACACCGACGAGGACGCCCAGTTACTGTGCCAAATTCATGGCCTCTTTTCCCTAATCCCTGGCCAACATCGTCAAATAATTCTGAAGGGAAAGGCCCCTCACCAACACGCGTTGTATAGGCTTTTGCAATTCCGAGAACAAAACCTACAGATTTAGGCCCAACACCACTACCAGAAGCGGCAATCGCTGCAATTGTATTAGAGCTTGTCACAAAAGGATAAGTACCGTGATCAACATCCAACATGACAGCTTGTGCCCCTTCAAAAAGGATACGCTTGCCAGCACGCACAGCTTCATCCAGACGATCCCATACAGGACAGGCATAAGGAAGCACTTTAGGAGCAATTTCACCAAGATATGAAAGCACTTGCTCTTTTGTAAATGTTTCAGCCCCTAAACCAGCCAAAAGCGTATTATGATGAAGGAGAAGTTCGTCTATCTTCCACTCTAATGTTTCTGGTTCGGCCAGGTCGCAAAGACGTATGGCACGACGCGCTACTTTATCTTCGTAAGCAGGACCAATTCCGCGCCCTGTCGTGCCGATTTTATGATCGCCACGGGCAGCTTCACGAGCACGATCTAGCGCTCCATGAAGAGGAAGGATAAGGGGAACAGTTTCTGCAATCCACAATGTTTCAGGCGTGACAACAAGACCCTGAGCGGTAACACGCTCAATTTCACCCATTAATGCCTGAGGATCAACAACAACTCCGTTACCGATGACACCAATTTTTCCACTGACAAGGCCAGAAGGCAAAAGAGATAATTTATAAACCTGCCCACCAACAACTAAGGTATGACCCGCATTATGCCCACCCTGGAAACGGACGACGATATCAGCACGACTCGCGAGCCAATCGACGATCTTGCCCTTTCCCTCATCGCCCCACTGGGTGCCAATTACAGTTACGTTGGACATAAAACAGGCTTCCTTACACCAAAATCAAAGTTAAAATAGATCGTCAAAGGGCTTCTACCCGGCCATTTTGCCATAAATGACTACAACGAAGGCGACGTGCTAATAAAAGAGGGTCCTGAGTCTTTTCTAAATCCTCTATCGTCGCAAACCCTTCTTTATGCAAAGCGGATAAAATTTCGGCCCCAACACCCTGGGGGACTAAACAGCGAGGGCGTCGCGCCTGGATAGGTGCTACCTTTAGTAACGCTTGAGGATGAAGCGTTAAACCACAAGCAGGTTCATTACCTGCAAGATAACGCCCACCACGACCAAGCTCTTCGCGCGATTTAAGCGCGAAAACTGTGACACATAGCCCAGTATGATAACGCCATCCTCTAAAATCTACGGGATCTATCGTTAGACGCAGATCTGGCAGGCGTTGTTTTAAAGCTTGCACACTCGCTTCCAGACGATAGACATGCTGCTTTAAATCGTCTGGAAAAGACAGAGCTTTAAGACGTTCCAAAGCCTGATCAGCCGGGCCCGAAGCATTCATCATTTCAAGGAGCAATTGTGCCATTGCCCCTCCATACTCTGCTACAGCTGCGGCATCTCTACGGTCGAGTGCGTGAATAATATAATCACGCTCCGAACCTTCATAAGTCTTGTCGAGCAGGCTCCATACCAAAACAGGCATAGAGAGATCAAAAGAAACATGTTTAATATTGAGGGCTGCCAAGGCTTTTGCACCTAAAGCAATAACTTCTGCGTCAGCTTCAGCGTGATCAGGGCCAATCAACTCAATCCCCGCCTGAAGAATCTGACGGTCAGCTTCACGTCCTACTGTGCCGATAACAATGCAATCACCTGCATAAGAGAGTCTTAAAGGACGAGGCAATTCTTGCAAACGTACCTGAGAAATACGGGCAATTTGCGTTGTTATATCCGGCCTTAATGCCATCATACGATGAGATGAAGGATCAAGCAGGCGAAATGTTTGCTCAGAAAGAGCCTCACCCGCCCCACTTAAAAGCGAGCTTTCAAACTCTAATAAGGGTGGACGGACACGCTCATAACCATGAGCACCAAAAATATCCATGACCTTAGCAATACCATGTGCCTCGGCCTCAGCCTCACCTGGTAAGAGATCTACAAACCCCATAGGCAAAAGCGAAGGACTGGAAGCCTCAGACTGCCCCATCATGAGCTGAATTCCTCTTTTGTCTGCTCAATAGCCCAGTCAAGCCATGGCAAAAGGGCAATAATATCTTCTGCTTCGACGGTCGCTCCGCCCCAAATACGCAACCCTGCTGGAGCATCCCGATAAGATGCCAGATCATAGCCAGCACCTTCATCAGCGATTAATTTAGTCATATATTTAACAGCCGATGACCGTTTCTCTTCAGAAAGGTCTTCAAACCAGGGAGCAATAATTTTTAAACAGATCGATGTGCAAGAGCGTGTAGCAGGGTCATCGCTTAAAAAAGCCACCCAGTCAGAACGCTCAACCCATGGCGTTACCACAGAAAGATTTTTTTGAGCACGCTTTTTAAGTGCAGGAAGACCACCTATCTGTTCGGCCCATTTCAAACTATCTAACGCATCTTCTACACATAACATCGAAGGTGTGTTGATCGTATCACCTTCAAAAATAGCCTCAATAAGACCCTTTTTATTTGTCAGGCGAAATATTTTAGGGAGAGGACGTACAGCACCCTGCTCTAATCTCTCAACAGCGCGGGGGCTTAAAGCTACCATGCCATGAGCCGCCTCACCACCCAGGGCTTTTTGCCAAGACCAGGTGACAATATCTAAACGGTCCCATGGCAAATCCATCGCGAAAGCAGCAGAAGTTGCATCACAAATCACAACTCCATCATGCTGCGCAGGAATAGATTCGGAGTTTGGAATACAAACGCCGGATGTTGTGCCATTCCACGTCAAAACGACATCGCGAGACCAATTAACTTGGGCAAGATCGGGTAACTGACCGTAAGGGGCACTCAGTACACGCAAATCTTCAAGCTTAAGTTCATCTTTTAAATCTTTAGCCCACGTTCCTGAAAAGCTTTCAAAGGACAGAACATCCACTCCTCTCTGGCCACCTAATGCCCAGAGTATCATCTCTACAGCACCTGTATCAGAGGCTGGAACAATACCCACACGCCACTCTTCGGGTATAGCTAATAAAGATTTTGAGCGCGTAATAACTTCTTTTAGCTTGGCACGCCCTTCGGGGGCACGGTGCGACCGACCCAATAAAGCTTCTTTTAAAACTTCGGGGGACCAACCAGGCCGTTTAACGCAAGGGCCTGAGGAAAAGAAAGGACGGGCGGGACGAATAGATGGTTTAGAGCAGGACATAGCCAAAGGTGAATCCATCAGCAAAAAGAGATTGTGCTACAAGGCACCCTATAGAGAGAAACCCTCGTTACTAAGTCATTTATCACGTGAGCTTCCCGCTGTGTAAAATATTAACACACAGCTCACTAGGTGTCATAGTGCTCTTTAAGCGTCAAGAAATTAAGGACAATCCTGCGCAACCAGAACAGACCCGTAATAGCTATTTTATAATAGGAAATATGGTGCGAGAGAGGGGACTCGAACCCCTAAGCCTTGCGGCGGTCGATTTTGAGCCGACTGCGTCTACCAGTTCCGCCACTCTCGCTTTTATATCTGACCTTACCTAAAATATAGGCAATCAGTGATGTGGAGCGAACAGTAATATATTCGCTCCAAAAGAGCTATAGTAGATTAATAAAAAAATGCATGATCAAGCCATTATTTAAGTGATTTTGGCTTTGACCCAGCATTTTAATCTTGCCCACTCATTAATATGAGGTTTCTCACAGCAGCTCCAGAAGCACCTTTACCCAGATTATCCAACCGTGCCGTTAGAACCACCTGCCCACCATGACCATGTACACGAAGCTCCATATCATCTTTACCTGCAAGCTCATCGGCCGTGAGTGTTGTCTGATCTGGACAAACCCGAATCGTCTTTGCCTCTTTATAGGCAGAAGCTAAAACCTCGCGCACATCCTCAACACTCGGAAATCCTGGAAGATTGACTAAATGGAGCGGAATGGAAACAATCATACCCTGAGGGAAGTGTCCTACTGAAGGCACAAAAATGGGACGATGTAATAAGCCGCTATAATGAGTAATTTCTGGCAAATGCTTATGTTCAAGGTTCAGACCATAAAGCAGAAAAGCAGGGCCTTTCTCACGCTCATGTGCCTCAATCATACTATGTCCTCCCCCACTATAGCCAGAGACTGCATTAATGGAGATAGGATAATCTGGTGGAATAATGCCAGATTTAACCAAAGGTCTTAAAAGAGCGATGGCTCCAGTGGAATAGCAACCAGGGTTACTCACATGTGACGCAGAACGGATTTTGCCACTCTGCTCTAGCGTAAGCTCTGGTAAGCCATAAACCCAATTTTTATCAACGCGATGAGCCGTACTGGCATCCAAAAAGCGCGTCAGCCCTTCTCCTAAAGACACAGCCTCACGCGCAGCATCATCAGGGAGACAAAGCACTGTTATGTCTGCTTGTCGCATTAAATCACGACGAGCCTGAGGATCCTTACGCTGTGCCGGATCAATATGCAGGAGTTCAAAACCATAATGAGCAGGCAGAGACTCCAATCTATGGCGAATACCTAAACCCGTTGTACCAGCCTCACCATCGATAAAAATTCGAGTCGTCATGCCCTGTCTCTTTAATTAATTACGACCATTTTAGAGGGGCCTGACTTTTTTCATAAAGGAGCATAGTCTGGCCATCTCGTTGGAACTGCTCACTGAGCGTCATGCCTATACTACCTAAAACGATACGAGATGCCAGATTATCTTCACGCGTTACAGCCACAACGCGCTTTTCTCCCGCTTCGAATGTAAAGGAAAGCACTCTGCCGGCAGCCTCTCTGGCTATGCCTCGTCCCGAAACATAAGGGAATAAGGCAATACGCAGGCCTAGACCACGCCCATCCGGGCGCTCATGAACGCCAGTCATGCCAACAAACTGGCCATTTTCAAATATGGAAAAAATACCAACTTTTCGTTCAGCCCAAAAAGCGATGTCCTCCGCCATTTCCCGCTCTGCCTGAACACGATTGCGCACACCGCCGAGCATTGTGCCAAAAGCACCAATGTCTTTTTTTAGGCGAACCATCGGCTCCATATCCTGCCAACTGACAGGACGGAGCATGAGGCGCGCTGTCTGTAATTCATAACCCAGCACAGCGACTTATGATTACAGACTGACTATTACCGCGCAATAGGGCGGTAACGAATGCGGCCTGGTTCAGTGGCGTCAGGCCCAAGGCGACGACGTTTATCTTCCTCATAATCCTGGAAGTTACCCTCAAACCATTCCACATGGCTATCTCCTTCGAAAGCCAGAATATGAGTAGCCAGACGGTCAAGGAACCAACGATCATGGGTAATCACCACGGCACAGCCCGCAAAGGACTCAAGGGCCTCTTCCAAAGCACGTAATGTATCAACATCCAGGTCATTGGTCGGTTCATCAAGCAAAATAACGTTATTATCTTGTTTTAACATTTTAGCGAGATGAACACGATTACGCTCACCGCCTGATAAAACACCAACACGTTTTTGCTGGTCAGACCCTTTAAAGTTAAAGGCCCCAACATAGGCCCGCGACGGGACGGCGCGTTTACCAAGATAAATAACGTCCGTACCACCGGAAATTTCTTCCCACACAGTCTTATTATCATCCAGCGTGTGGCGAGACTGATCAACATAACCAAGCTTTACGGTATCACCAATCGTAAGTGACCCCGCATCTGGCTGGTCATGACCCGTAATCATCTTAAATAAAGTTGATTTACCAGCACCATTAGGCCCAATAACACCAACAATACCCCGGGAGGAAGTTTAAAGCTCAGATTCTCAATAAGCTGGCGTTCGCCAAATCCCTTACTGAGGTTTTCGGCTTCAATGACAGTACCACCAAGGCGTGGACCTGGTGTAATAACAATTTCAGCCGTGCCGTTAACGCGTTCCTGTTCAGCCGCAAGCATTTCTTCATAGCGCGTGATACGGGCTTTACTTTTCGCTTGTCGGGCTTTGGGTGAGCTTGCAATCCAGTCCTGCTCCGCTGCCAAGGCACGCTGGCGAGAACTTTCTTCTTTCTCTTCTTGTGCCAGACGTTTGCGTTTTTGCACTAGCCAAGAAGAATAATTGCCCTCAAACGGGTAGCCACGGCCACGCTCAATTTCCAAAATCCAATTTGTTACATTATCGAGGAAGTAACGGTCATGGGTAATGACCATTACTGTGCCAGAATAATCACGTAAGGTTTTTTCAAGCCAAGCAACGCTTTCTGCATCAAGATGGTTGGTAGGCTCATCGAGCAATAAAAGGTCAGGCTTTTCTAGCAAAAGACGGCACAAAGCAACGCGGCGGCGCTCACCACCCGAAAGATGCGTTACAGCACTATCTGCCGGAGGACAACGCAACGCATCAAGAGCGATATCAAGCTTACGATCAAGCTCCCATCCATCACCAGCATCAATTTTTTCTTGCAGCTCAGCCTGTTCTGCCAAGAGATCATTCATCTCTTCGTCAGACATAGGTTCGGCAAATTTGGCAGAAATTTCGTTAAAGCGATCTACAGCGTGTTTGAGTTCGCCAAAACCCTGCGCCGCATTTTCACCAACAGTAAGATTAGGATCAAGCTGAGGTTCCTGCTCAAGATAGCCAATCTTGGCACCTTCGGCAGCCCATGCCTCACCGCCATATTCTTTATCTATGCCGGCCATAATTTTTAAAAGGGTTGATTTACCCGCGCCATTTACGCCGAGCACACCGATTTTTACACCTGGTAAAAAAGATAGGGTAATGCCTTTAAAGACTTCCCGGCCACCAGGATAAGCCTTGGTGAGATCCTTCATGACATAGACATACTGATAGGCGGCCATGGGGGGTCTCCTTTAACGCGATAGGTGCAAATGACAGAGAAACACAATTTAACCCTTAGTAAGGTCAACCTGGATTAAGGTGTAAAAACACCCTGCGCCCGGCAGGACTCGAACCCGCAACCTAGCCGTTATGAGCGGCCAGCTCTAACCAGTTGAGCTACAGGCGCCCAGGTAGAAGATGGAAATCGCCCAAATTGATCTTTTTTTCAACCCCAAACTTACAAATAATTAGCAAAATATGCAGAATTTAATATAGAAACCCGCTTTCTCTGTGCAATTTGGCTTTCTCTGGTTAGAAAAGAGACAGCGCACTGAGCGCCCTTTCAATTTTTTATAAGTAGAGTGACCATGGATATTTCTAAAATTTCTTCAGGCAAAGATGTGCCCAATGACGTTAATGTCGTTATTGAGATTCCTCAGGGTTCTCAGGTGAAATATGAAGTAGACAAAGAAAGCGGCGCTATTTTTGTAGATCGCTTCCTTTTCACACCAATGGCTTATCCAACAGCTTACGGTTTTATTCCTAATACCCTGGCTGCAGATGGCGATCCTGTAGATGCACTCGTTTTGGCTCCTGCCGCTGTAGTGCCAGGCTGTGTTATTCGCGCCCGCCCCATCGGTGTTTTGAAAATGGAAGATGAGAGTGGCCGCGATGAAAAGATCATTTGCGTGCCCCATGACAAAATTCATCCTCAGTTTCATGATGTAAATAACATTGAGGATCTTCCCGAAATCACACGTAAGGCTATCGCCCATTTTTTTGAGCGTTACAAAGACCTGGAACCTAATAAATGGGTCAAAGTCTCAGGGTGGGACAGTAAAGAAGAAGCAGGGAAAATAATTATTGAAGCTTTAAATGCTGCTAAAAAATAAGTTCTTTTAGCTTAGTCATTAAGATCGGCCAGTAAAATCCTTAAACTGGCCGGTCAATTTTATCACAATTTGTAAAAATAATGGGCGCTCATGAATTTGTGTTCAGATCTGCCTATAGCCATTATAAAAATTCTTTATAAAATGTAATCTATCGGCAACCTTACAATCTATGGAACAAAGTCATTATGGGGAGCAAGTTAGGCCCTACCACATTCCGCTCTTTGAGACGCACTCTTTTGGGTTCGTCCTGCACTGTTACGCTTTTTTGGGGAGCCGCATTCTACGCCGACAATGCTTACTCTAAGTCTGTCCCAGAAGACATATATAAGGTCGTTCCAACAGCTAATTTAACGGTTTCAGCACCATTAGAAGGTGAGGTTGTACATCCAGCGCCCCCAGAGATGCTTAAAAAGCTAGCTCCTGTACATCTTAATCCTACACCATCTAACACACCTAATTATGGTTACGAACCTATCCAATATGGCGTTTTCGGCCAAAACGCGATGGATTTGCCTGAACGCGTACACACGTCTCTAAATAATATCGCTTTTGATAAAGGAAGTTCTGTTCCTGCTCTGCCACGGCCCGAAGCACTTTTACCCGATCCATTTGGGTGGAACACTTATTTGCGCGATCATGGCATTGCAATTTTATTAGATAACACAAATGAATTTGCCAATGCGATTACAAGCCCTACCAAACGTTTCACCCCCCGCCATGGTGGTGGTTTAAAGCAAGGTGGAAGTAATGCTGGTCAATATGGCTTTGAAAATGACATTGACTGGGAAAAATTGGCCGGTGCCACAGGACTATCAACACATGTTGTTGGTGTTGGGCGCTATGGTATACCTGGCAGTAATATGTTTGGTGACAACCTTAACCCCAGCTCAGAAATTTATGGCGGTGGCGGTAACGTTTTTTTCCACTTAGTTTATTTTTATGCCGAAGAGACACTTTTCAATGGCCGCCTTGATATCATTGCGGGCCATCCGTCCTTCCTTTCTGACTTCTCGTCTGATGCGCTTTATTGTAACTTTATGAATAATGCCTTTTGCGGGAACCTAAAGCCTTCTTCAGATAACTATGCTCGCTCTTCATATCCTGCTTCAAGCTGGGGTACGCGTATTCGTGTGCGTCCGACTGATCACACTTATATCCAGGTAGGTATCTATTTCCCGCAAAAAGGTATTTATTACCCCACTCAGAACCGCACCGGCTTTAAATTCAATGGTGGTGATATTAGTGGGCAAACTATTCCTATAGAAATAGGTTGGACACCTGAGTTCGGCAAAGACAAATTACCAGGTAATTATAAGCTAGGCTTCGATGAAGATACAGCTGATCATGATGATAATTATTACGATGTTAATGGTCGCCCCTGGGCTATTACAGGTGCAAAAAAACGTGTGAATCACAATGCCTGGGGTGCATGGGTCATTGCAGACCAAATGTTAATGCGTAATAACACACCCGACACTGCTGAAGGTGGTCTCTTCTTAATTGCTGGTGCCTATTTCAACCAGCCTCGCGCTTCTACACGCGAAAGAGAATATCAGATCGGGCTTGTCGATACGGGATTTTGGTCGGCACGTCCCCTTGACGCTTTTGGTATTAACTATGGCTATCACCGTGTAAGCGGCAGCGTTGCTCGCACCCAGCGCCTTCAGGAAGGTATTATTGGAGGCTCGACTATTAATGGTGGTCCTGGCTTAATGAATGGCTCTTATGGCATTCAGCGTTCAGGCAGCACAATCGAAGCTATGTATCGTATTCATGTAATGCGTGGCGTTACATTTGCCCCGGACTTCCAATATTACATTCATCCCGGTGCTCAGAAAGCTTTAAAGGATGCTGCCATGTTAGGGTTTAAATCCCATATTCAGCTTTTTTAAGGTCTCTAACTATAAAAGCGTGCAAAATATCGCATAATTTTGCACGCTTTTTAGATTATGATCTGCACATAAAAAGCAGGACGCGCGCGCCGCATCAACTCCAGGCTCAAACATTGACCATCAATACATAATAACGCACTTATAATTTTATCTAAAAAGCTGAATTATTATGAGTTACTCTTTTAAAACCAACCCAAAAAAGAGTAATTTAAGTCGCTATAAAACCAAAAAATTGCGCGACTACTGATAAGGATGCAATTTTCTAACGTTATTTACTCACAACACGTGAAGCTGATATTTAGCTTGTTAAATTATGAGTCATATTAAAGAAAATAAAAATTGCGACCTTTTTCAAGCTCACAAAACTTTCATAGCTTCATAGCTTTGAGTGATTAGTCGGTACAAGCTTATTTTTAGTTCAAAAATACGCTGTCCTTATTGACGATCTGCAAAGTTATGCCGTTTTTTCTATCAATTTAAAAAAATTCTTACCGTTTCAACATAAGCTGATTTTTTCACGTAATGCTTATGGTAAAGCTGGTAATCATTTTACCGAACTGACAGTTGAAACTTTACTCTAAACGAAAAACGGATAACAGTTAAACCAGTCTTTATCAGATGAGATTTGTTTAATCACTATTAAATACTTACTAGTGACCTAATAGTAGATGTCACAAATCCTCTTACTTATTTTATAGGTCATGATAGCAATTTATAACTTTATAGACTTCAATGAGAAAAACTAGCCTAGTTTGGCCCTCTCATTAGAGCTATTTCATTAAAACCGAGACAAAATATCGTAAGACAGCCAATACTGTCTTAACTACATTAGTCGTAAAAGTTAAATTAAAAGATTAGCCCGACATAAGAAAAAGTTTATCTATTTCAAAACATCTTCTTTAATCAACTGGAGCGGGCGATGGGATTCGAACCCACGACCCCAACCTTGGCAAGGTTGTGCTCTACCCCTGAGCTACGCCCGCGCTCCGTTGTCGGTGAAGGAGTTATGCGCGAAAACCGTTTTTAGTGCAAGCCCCTAAAAACAGTTTTTTCGTTTTTTTCATAATTTTTAATGTTTTTTGAAAATATAAAACTATGTCCCATATTCATTTTAAAAAGTCGCATAATTTTGGCTGATGAGGCTTTTGCAACTTTTAACAGGGCATGTCTTATTGCGAGATCACACCCGTACAGCCAATACCATAGCCTGCGTAACACAGACTACAGAATCGGGTACTATCTCGGTCAAAAAGGAAAAATGCGCCAGAAAAAAACTGCTATTACTTTGAGTTAAATGCAAAATCTGGATAGTTAAAAAAGGAAGCTGGCCAGAATCGCCCTAACCTTTTCTATTTTTGCGCACCATAAGACACTTCAGTGTCTGTCTGAGCGGGATGAGGTGTTATGTCTGCATTTTGCCCGTCCATTCCATTAACCATTAAATGGCCTTTCTGGTCAGTATCATTCATTTGTGCTGTATCAGCCGGCATAGATAAAAATGGTACTTTATCAGCAGAATTTTTGTGACGAGATTTATTAATATTTATAGTGTGATCTGGATAAGAGGCTGTCATGTCTGCTTTTGGGCCATTAAAGCCAGAACCTCCACCAGAACAGCCAGCTAAGGTTAAAGTAAAAGCGACTGTGATCATAAATCGTTTATTCATATTTGCACCTCCGGCATGATTTTCATTATTGACGCATCTTTCATGGCATGAAAAGAAAGTGCTCATGTTTAATAATCCGCTCTCTACCCCTTACAACTTTTTTCAAGCCTGGATTGATAGTCTTTTTGTTGATCACGCCATTTTTAGACTGTTATGGACAAATTTGGCACCCGTTATAAATGGTAAAGTGTGGCGCTCTAATCACCCCACTCCCGCACGCATCAAAAAGTTGAAAAATAAACTACACTTAAAAAGCATTATAAATTTACGGGGGCACAGACAATGCGGCTCGGACGCCTTGGGAAGAGCTTTTTGCCATAGCATTAACTTGCCTTATATTGATATGGCTTTTGAAAGTCGCAACGCACCACATCGCGAGCGGATATTAAAATTCTACTCAATTTATAAGACTATACCAACTCCTACCCTTATTCACTGTAAGTCAGGAGCAGATCGCGCAGGCCTGGCAAGCGGCCTCATTATTCTTTTTGAAGGGGGAAAGGCAAACGAAGCCTTAAAACATCTAAATTGGCGCTATTTGCATTTCAAACGCTCCCGCACCGGCGTTCTAGATGCCTTTTTTCTGCTCTATCAAAGAGAAGCAGAAGGAAAAATGCCTTTTATAGAGTGGGTTCGGTCATATTATGACGAACAAAAACTACGTGAAGAGTTTAAGGCAGGTTTGTGGAGCCACCTTCTGACAGATCATGTTTTGAGACGAGAATGATCCCGTTCTTCGGTTATTGGAACCGCAAGGCTTTGCAATAAAGCTAAGACCTGACGCCGTGCCGAAACATTTTCAATGCGATAATAAGCTCGAACTAATTCCAGCGTTTCTGCGCTCGTAAATAATTTTGCCTCATCAACAACCTCAGATTTCTTTAAAAGCTTACTTTTTGCCGTCGGTCGCAGTGGTTGCTGCTCTTCATGCATAGATAGGCTCACTGACGGCTCTCTTAAGTCATCAAAGAAAAAACCAATCGGCACATCTAGTACATTAGACATTTCGTATAAGCGGCTAGCCCCTACTCTATTAGCCCCGCGCTCATACTTCTGAATTTGCTGAAATGTTATACCCAAAGCATCAGCCAAATTCCCCTGAGTAAGACCGCGGAGAATACGAATAAGGCGTATTCGATTTCCAACATGAGTATCTATTGAAGTTGGAGCGGACATCCCTTCCTCAGCTCCTTCACTAAAGCTTCCACCAAATGAAGTGAAGGCCTGTTTAAACAAAGCATTGTAAAGATAGTTTATAATTGGTTAATAAGCAAATTAAATTAGTTAAAATTTAGTAAATATGCCGTTTTTTCGCCATAAAAATGAAAATACAGCCATGCAGATTGCTATAAAAAGCGAAATCGACTTACTCAGATAAGAAAATAAGGGCCTATTTTTCGGCTTGGGTAAAGTAGAAACTATGATTTCCTCTGCACCCCAATGCGTCCTTTGCATCTCGTGACCACGTGAGTCATATATTGCAGAAACACCACGATTATTCACAAATACAACGGGTAAACCTTCTTCGACAGCACGCATTCTCCCTGTTGCCAAATGCTGATAGGGGCCGGCACTATGGCCATACCATGCATCATTTGAAATTGTTAAAAGCCAGTTTGGTCGATCATGAGGTGCGGTTACAGAACCGGAAAATATAATTTCATAGCAAACCATAGGGCCAACACGCCCCACTTCAGGAAAGTCCCATGTTTTTAGCCCGTCTCCTGGCGTAATAACGCCAGGCAAAATATTAAAGGGAATAATCCATGGTTGATATTCGCCAAAAGGAACCAGGCGGCTTTTGTCATATATCGCTTTAATGGCTCCATCTGGCCCGACTGCTTCTAAGCTATTGTACCAATGCTTTCCATCTCTGCGATCAGAGCCTATTAGGCTTGTCGCACCATCAGCAGCTTGAGCAATAGCAGAGCGAGCCCATTTATCTTCATCTAAAAGACCAGGAAAAGCCGATTCAGGCCAAACGACAACAATGGGAGATTTGCCTATATCTTTTCGCGCTTTTTCTACGCCTGTACGTGTTAGTAAAAGATAAGATTGAAATTGTTTAAACGCATCATCGCGTCCCAGAACTTCACGTTCAGAAACATTTCCTTGCACCACAACTAATTTCGGGTTTTCTACAGATTTATAATGAGGATGGGTAAACAACCATCCTCCTCCTGCAACCCAAATAATACTTCCTAGTAAAACAAAAAATTTTCCTTTGTATCCTTCCCAAAAACCCAAAGAGGAAAGGACCAAAGCCAGTGTTAAACCATCAACCCCTATAATACTGGCAGGCTGAATTAAAATATCGCCTATGATTGATGGTACTTCTAATGCACTCCCTAACGGATTCCATGGGAAGCCAGAAAATATTAGGACTCGGCTCATATCAGCCAGTGTCCAGCTCCCTGCAAACAAAAAAATACGTGGCCAACCAGGAGCCACGTAGCGACATAAAACCGCAGGAACAGCTATGAGAGGAGCAATAACAAAAGCAACACCAGGAGCGGCAAAGGGTACAGCCCACCAATAATCATGAACGCGGGTCAAAATAGCATTTGTTAGCCAATAAAGCCCCGCACTGTGAAACCCCATCCCAAAGAGAAACCCTCTCAAGGCTGCTTTACGGGCTGTTGGGGCCTTTAACGCTGCTTGATAAAGACAAGGTAACGTCAGCACTAATATGGGAAAAATATTTAAAGGCGGTAAGGCCAAAGCGGTAAGGGCACCTACAAATAGTAGGACTACCCCTAACCGCCAACCCGATTGAGGCAAATAACGCTCTATAAAAAAATACATGTACGAGACTTAATCAAGTGCGTCCCGTAAACGGCGTTCATAATGGCGATAATATTTATCAGCTAGCAATTCGCTTTTGACAAGCACGGCAACATCGGTTGTGTTAAACTGCTCGTCAACAACAGCGCCATCACCAACATAACCGCCCAAACGCAAATAACCTTTAATAAGAGGCGGTAAACGACTCAAACAGGCACGCTTATCTAATTTGGTCGGGTCAGTGCGCTGCATACTAACGTAACGCTCTGGTAAAGCCTTTACCCTCAAAGCCGGAGGAGCCAGGTGGTTATGATAAAGCCAGGTAAGCTCATCATTCAAAGCATCTGGGTTTGTGCCAGACAGGCTTGCACAACCAAAAAGTACATCTATGCGATGAAGAAAGATATAAGAAGCAATACCACGCCATAAAAGCTGCATGGCAGCGCGACCACGATATTCTCTAGCAACACATGACCGGCCCACTTCAAGTAAATGACCGGGAAAATCTGTTAAGGGCGAGATATCATATTCAGACGACGTGTAAAAACGCCCAATCTTTTTTGCAACTTCAGACCGCAAAAGACGATATGTGCCGACAACACCTTCGGCCTCGGATGATTTGGCGTGATCAATAACGAGAAGATGATCCGCAACTTCGTCAAATTCATCAGCATCGAGGCGCGTTTTAAGGGTATGCTCATCAGGGTGAGCACCCATTTCTTCAAAAAAAACTTTATAGCGCAATGCCTGAGCAGCTTCACGCTCAGCCTGAGTGCGCGCAATTCTCACACCAAGTGAACCACCACGCAACTCCTGAAACCCACCTTCCCGGTCCAGAGAAAGACTGGCCAGCGTTTCCATTTGCTCCCGCGCAGTCTCGCTACTTAAAATACGGATCTCATTTTCACTATTCGAAATTTGTTCTTTTTCCAAAACACTCACTAATCTATCTGAAAGATGACCCTGTGATAAAATTTTTTGCGTCATAAACGGTCATCCCTCATCTTGCAATCCACTCCCTCCGTGTGATTGCGACTTCGTCATAGAAGCTTCACGCGTTTCCTTTTTTTCAGAATCGCACTTTTTTCCAAAGAGTTCTACATGATTGGATACGAGTTCATAACCAAATTTGGATGCTATCTGGCTTAAAAGGCGAACAAGCTCGTCGCCTTCAAACTCCACGACACGGCCACTATCTATGTCAATAAGATGATAATGGCGCCCATGCTCTGTCGCCTCGTAACGAGCCCGTCCTCCACCGAAGTCACGCCGCTCAAGTATGCCTTTTTCTTCTAACAACCGAACAGTCCGGTAAACGGTTGCTACCGAAATTCGGCTATCAAGCATAGAAGCCCGGCGATAAAGTTCCTCAACGTCGGGGTGATCATCAGCTTGAGAAAGTACATAGGCAATGACGCGGCGCTGCCCGGTCATTTTTAAACCATTTTCGATACATAGACGGGCTATAGGAGAATCACCTACAACCTCCCCGTTGGGAGGAGAACGCCGCCGTCCTGTATTATTATTGCTCATAACCATATAGAGGGGCCTAGCCGATTAAATGCAATTATGTCCAATCCTAAAATCAGGCAAAACGCTATTTTACCCCTCCACACAGATATTTCCTCTCTTCAACAGATCGCGTTACTCGCCCCGACGACGCCCTAAACCAATACGACGAGCGAGCGAAGAGCGATGATTTGCATAATTAGGAGCAACCATCGGATATTCTGGAGGTAACCCCCAACGCTCGCGATATTCTTGAGGCGTCATATTATAGGCTGTTTTAAGATGACGTCTTAAAAGTTTCAGTTTTTTGCCATCTTCTAAGCATATAATATAGTCAGGGAAAACTGACTTACGAGGAGGAACCGCAGGAACTGGCTTTTCCTGTGGGGCAGCAGACTGGTCATTAACACCAGCAAGAGCTGCATAAACTGAACGCACAAGATCTGGTACAACTTCTGCAGCTACATCATGACTACCGACATAAGCCGTAACAATTTGCGCAGTAAGATTCCGAAGGTTCGGAAGATCAGACTCTGATGACATAAAAATACCTATCCTCTCAAATGAGTTTAATTGTCTAACAAATGAAAAAGTCTCAAGGAAAAAGCACTCTTACAATCTTCTCCAAAAAGATTACAGTCTAATAATCGATTAGACCGACGAAATCAGAGCTATAATCTTGTTTACACAGGTTTAGTGCTTAGGTGAAGCTCATAGATATGTAGTTTCCCAGAATAGAATTAAAAGGCGATTAAATAATAAAGATTATTTTATTCCTATTTCCTTTTTTTAGAAACACCAAAAAACAATGAAAAACCAATTTTACGGGATTTCTCGTTTAAGAAGAAACGCATCTGTCCCGTCACTATAGTAACAAGGACGGCGTCCAATTTCAAAAAAACCCTGAGACTGATAAAAAAGATAGGCTTTTTTGTTGTTCAGACTCACTTCAAGATAAATATTTTTGACAATTTCTTTTACTGAAACCACAAAATTTTCAATCAGAGCACACCCTACTCCTGATCTTTGAACAGAAGGCAGAACGCCTATTGTCAAAACTTCACTTTCATCGAGAACTGTCCTGACTAATAGAAAGCCGAGAGGCTGATCGTCTCGACTCGCAACCCAGCCTTTAACATTAGGCAAAGAAAGTAGTTCTCTAAAAGCAGCTTCGTTCCATATTTCCGCACCTTTAAAGGCTTCCTGGTGCAGAGTGGCAAAAAGAGCCGCCCCCTCTAATCCTATTTCATGAATAATCATTTTTTCTTGTTTTTAAACAGGAAGAGGACGCAAGCCCTGACTAGGTAAGCGCGCTTCGGGAGGATCTATATATAATGGTTCAAGAGCAGAAGGTGTTCTATTTTGCGCTGCACGATAAATACCTAAAGCGTCAGGCGCAGCGTAAGGCAAAATTTTTGTATTCTCGCTAAAAAAGTGCCCCTTTTTCTCTATAAGCTCCTTCAAGGCATCCTCACCCCACACTGCGTCTCCTGCTATGAGTGGCCAATTTACATTGCACAGTTCGTCAATCTGCACAGCAAAAGCATCCTGCCCAGGGGGGTCGATGAAAACACGACCCCGTCGTGCTAAACAAATAATCACGGCCTCGGGTGAGTGCATTGTCATACGCAGGGCTTCTCCCAGGCGCACAGCTATGGTGGGGCAGTTCCAACCCCGGGCCAAACCAGACGCCAAAGAAAGAGAGGCGCGCAACCCCGTAAAAGACCCTGGTCCAGTAACCGCTATTACCTTGTCTGGCGCATTCTTCCAGTGCACTTGTTCTAAAAGTGCTTTAATACCAGGAGCAAAACGCTCAGAAGCACCACGCCCTGCCATGGACATAGACGCAACAACTTCGCCTTTTTCAATTAAGGCGATCAAATTACTTTGCCCAGAGCCAGCACCTGCTCCATTAATAATGATACACCGCTCATTTATTAGAGGCATAAACATGCCTCCTCAAAAGTAAGGCGAGGCGCCCGTTGAGGTGGTTCAGAGTTTTGAGCCGAAGTTTCATGAGGATAGCCAAGTGCAACTAAAAAGTTCGCTCGCCAGCCTGTATCTTTAAGGAATTCCTCTTCAACCATAGTGCTATCGAAACCTGACATTGGCATTGCGGCTAACCCCAAAGCTCGTGCTGCCAGAATCAAATACGCACCCTGTAAAGTGCCGTTCCGAAAAGCTGTTTCCTCACTTAGCCCTACATCACCAGCAAACCATTCACGCAAATCCTTTGTTTTATTTAAGCGTGGCAGCTGCTCAAAAAAAAGCGGATCATGAGCGATAATTGCAATTACGGGTGCCTCCATGGCTTTATGAACATTTCCAGCAGAAAGAGCTGGTTTTAAACGCTCATGCGCATATCCCGATGTCAAGAACACAAACCGAGCAGGCTGGCAGTTTCCCGAAGTGGGGCCTAATTTAACAACATCATATAGTTCTTTTAGAACTCCTTCTTCTATAGGGCGCGAAGAGAGCTTTTGTGGCGTATGATGTTTTGTAAAAAGGTGCTCATAACCGATTGAAGGCATTTATTTATTATCCTTCTACTTGCTCAACACCTGAAACTTCCGGCACATAATGGCGTAGCATCGTTTCTACCCCGTGGCGTAATGTTGCTTTAGATGAGGGACAACCCGCACAGGCCCCATGCATTGTTAAATATACAATACCGTCTTTAAAATTCCTAAAAACAATATCACCACCATCACCTGCTACTGCCGGACGGACCCGCGTATCGAGTAAATCCTTGATACGGGAAATGACCTCTTCCTCTTCTGGTGGCAGAGAGACATCTTGTGACTCAGGAGAGTTTTGAGCAATAAAAAAGGCCTGGCCAGATTCAAGAAATGAGGTCAGTGCAGCCAAGATTAATGGCCTTACTTCTGACCAGTCTGCATTGTCAGCTTTTGTTACAGAAACAAAGTCATGCCCTAAGAAAACCAGCTTTACTTCTGCAATAGAAAATAGTTTTTCAGCCAGAGGAGAGCGTCCTTCAACTTCATCACGTGACGAGAAGTTGAGAGGCGTATTATTTCCCATAACGGACCGTCCCGGCAAAAATTTAAGTGTTGCCGGATTAGGTGTCGTTTCAATGTCAATCAACATAAGAGTTCTGTTTACCCTTGATTTTTCGGTGCGTGCTTATCTCACAAATGAGAATTTTTGGCACTGTTAACAAGGGCAGATGATAATAACTGTTAATTCTTTTAAAGATTTCGCCTGTTAGACCTGACTATAACGGCATACTACAAACGAAAAATTGATCAGAATATTAAGGAAATAGCGTCTTATTTTTCTAAAATTAATTTTATTTTTTTAAGAGATAATTTAAGCTGACAAACTTACTAGAGTGCCCTTTTCGCTAGAAATTGATAGATAAACTCATGACCGACTCATTACAATCTGTAGGCATTCCAGCCGGAATCGCTACAGGCAATGACTATTTGACATTGCTACGAGCCTGTCACGAGGGGTGCTACGCCTTACCAGCCATAAATGTAACGAGTTCAAGTACAGCCAATGCTGTACTTGAGGCAGCAGCGCATAACAAATCTGATATTATCATTCAACTTTCTTATAGTGGTGCCCGTTTTTACGGTGGCCGTGGCTTAAAGAACGACCATAAGGCAGCTGTTTATGGCGCCCTTTCCCTAGCACAGCATATTCATATGGTTGCCAAAGAATATGGTATTGCAGTCATATTACATACCGATCATGCAAATCGCCCCCTTATTCCGTGGCTTAATGATCTCATTGACTTCAGCGCTACTCAATATGCCAATACGGGCCGGCCTCTATTTTCGTCCCATATGCTTGATCTCTCTACAGAGCCTTTAGAAGACAATATAAAAGAATGCGCCATAATATTGAAACGATTAACCCCTCTCGGTGTGGGGCTGGAAATTGAGCTGGGTCTTACAGGTGGAGAGGAAGACGGGATTGGACAAGAATATAATGAAAATACAACCGACAACGCTCATTTATATACTCAACCCGAAGATGTCCTAAAGGCATGGCAGGAACTTAGTCCGCTTGGTACAGTTTCCATTGCTGCAAGCTTTGGCAATGTTCATGGGGTCTATAAAACGAAAATTAATCTCAACCCTGAAATATTGAAGGCCTCTCAGGAACTCGTTCAGCATTTTTCTCATACAGGTCCCAAACCGTTACATCTTGTATTTCACGGTGGGTCGGGCTCGGAACTAGAAAAAATTGAACAGGCTATTTCTTACGGTGTCTTTAAAATGAATATTGATACAGACACACAATTTGCCTACGCCCAGGGTGTTGGCCATTATATAAAAGACAATCAAGAAGCTTTTGAGTACCAGGTCAGCCCTGTAACAGGCCAACCTCTTAAAAAGCTTTATGACCCGCGCCGATGGGTGCGCGCCGGTGAATTAAGCCTTATTGAACGTCTTCATCAATCTTTCATTACTCTTGGTTCACGCGGAAAAACGATAGCTTTTCGATAATTTTAATATCGAAAAGCCGCTCATTACTTCATGTTTTGTGAGAGGAGTGGGCTGGATTTACCGTTTTTTGACATGACGTTAAATGCTTTGTCTCCTCTCCACAAAGTGGAAGAGGTCTATGCGACGGTAATGACCAAAAAACTTCTATTCCTAGAGAAACAACGACTAAAGAAAACGCCAAAACAGCCCAGGGTATGAGAGAAGGTAACCGACCTGTCGGAACCGGAATATTTTCTTCTCTCTGAAAAGCTTTTCCTTCTTCCAAAAGCTTATTCAAATTATTCATCTATTAGTGTCATCTCACTTAGCTGCGCTGTATTTATAGCGCTTTGTTTTCTAAAACTGCCATCATCTCTGCCCATTCTCTTTTGGTAAGATGAGACGTTTCCTGTGTAACAGATTCGCCTGCCAAAAGACGGCGTAAAACCTTTAGCATACTAGCAGAAAAACTATAGGAACCAAGACGATATTCTTCAAATGCGGCGGCTGTCTGTGGAACCCAGGCCTTTAGAATCTCAAGCATTTTTTCGGCATAAACACGAATTTCATACTGCGCATGAGACTCAGCACGCAACGCTAAAAAATGCATAAGATTGTGCAAATCAATCTTCCAGTACCACTGAGTATACATATTGAGCGTTAAGTTAATACGAGCTAACTCCCTAGCTACACCCCCATTTTCTGGCAAAAGCATATGCTCGTAATCATCATAGCACTGTGCAGCATCGCGCCGCAAAATGTCTAGAACCTCTTGAGCCTGTGAGGCATCAAGCGCTTCGCCCCTACCTTGGTTATTGGTGGAACTTTGCGTCGAGACCTGGGTAAGGTCAGGCATATAAAATTCACGGTCCAGCACAGAATAACGTGCAGAATATTCATTCACATTGGCCATGCGGTGACGAATCCACTGCCGGGCTACAAAAAGTGGTAATTTTACGTGAAATTTAATTTCACACATTTCAAAAGGAGAAGAATGACGATGACGCATTAAATAACGGATTAAACCCGCATCTTCTGAAACGCGTTTGGTTCCTTTGCCATAAGAGACACGCGCTGCCTGCACGATAGCGCTATCATCACCCATATAATCAACAACACGAATAAAGCCATGATCTAAAACCTCTAAGGGTTCAAAAAGCAGTGCTTCCATCGCGGGAACTGTGGGCCTAGACGTTTCTTGAGGGGTATTACGCTGAGCTGTAATCTCTGCACGCTGTTCTTTTGTCAGGGCCACGGGAGCGCCTCCTCACTGAATTCACTTGGTATTTAGGTTATGCCTTTTAAACGCATAATAGACCCTTATAAAGATTTTATCACTCATCAATGCTTAATATCTCTTGCAAAAACATGCTTTGCTTCTTATCTTCACAACTGCCTAGGGTTTTACTCTGGCTATGGCGATAAACGGTAGATGGAATAAGTGTTGTGGACCCGGGGCAGTACCCGGCGTCTCCACCAAATTTCTTCCACTTTTGGGGACGAAACAGGCTCGACACGCATGGTAAAGATCTATCTTTTGCCCGGCATTGTACCGCCGTTATCGGGCTAAACTTACAAGTGCCAACGATAATACTGAGGTGCTCGCTGTCGCAGCATAAGCGATAAGCGCGGTTCGGGGGAACCGGGCAACAGAATCCCCCCACTTTTAAAACCGGGCTAAAACCGAAGCCCTTGCTTTCTAAGGCATTTCAGACCAGCATAAGGCCGTCTCTTTAAAATTAAAGAGTTCGAAACAAACTCGCACAAGCCATAGTGATCAGGTTATGACCGACGATTTTAACGGACCCGATGATTTCGACCCTACTACACCAGACAGTCTCATCCCGTATGAGACGTGGTTAGAAAACGCTCATCGAAACGTCATGCTTGACGCGCTGGAATATGTAAGCCGAAATGGTTTAGCCGGTGAGCATCATTTTTACATTACATTTTTGACTAATCTTACAGGCGTTGATATTCCGCAACGCCTTAAAGACCGTTATCCACGTGAAATGACAATTGTTCTACAGCATCAATTTAAAAATCTTAACGTTGATCGCCAGAACAAAACTATGTCTGTAGGGCTGTCATTTGGCGGCATACCAAGCACACTGACTATTCCAATAAATGCCATTATCGCATTTGCTGATCCTCATGTACAATTTGGTCTCAGATTTTCTGCTCCTACATTTAGCGAAGATGATAACACCGAAGCCCTTCCTTCTACTGAAGATAGGGATAGTGTAACGATGATTCACGATTTACAGCCTTCTTCTATAGAAGCGAAAAAAACTCCCATTTCTCCCGAAAAACGCCAGGAAGCAGAAGTGGTAAGTCTGGCTGCTTTCCGCAAGCGGCACCCTAGTACAGAAGATAACACTCCTAATGGAAACACCTAAAAATAGACAGGGCGGGTCAGATAACATCTTTCTGCCTAAGTTGGCACAGGCTCGCAAGATTAGCCTTCGTTGGATATGTCTCCTAGCTCTCTCTGCTATTTTAATTGGTGTTTTTTTAGCTATTCATTTAGCAGCAGGTCTCATGTTAGGCCCAATGATAGCCGCCATTATTATGGCTATCAGAGGCAAGAATGTGACGATCAGCCGCCCTGTTTTTGCACTATCACAGGCTGTATTGGCCTGCTTGGTTGTGAGCAGTCTCAATATGACTGTTTTAATCGACATAGCGCATAATTGGTGGCTCATGCTTTTTAGCGTTTTCTCAGTCATTATCGTAAGCTTTGCGACAGGCGCCGCCCTCGCTTGGTTTGGTGTTATGCCTGGAACAACAGCTTTATGGGGCTCGTCACCGGGCGGGGCCTCAACCATGATGCTCATTTGTGGCTCTTTTGGTGCCGACCCACGCCTAGCCGCGTTTATGCTTTATTTTCGTGTAATTCTGGTTGCCTTTGCGACATCTATTGTCGCGTGGCTGGTGTCGGCAGGGCACAATATCCCTTATTTACCTCCTGTTCCCAAAGGCGATCTGCTCCCGACATTGATTTTTGTGGTTGTGACAGGACTAATAAGCACCCGCATCAAATTTCCCGCCGCACCTTTGCTCCTTACAATGGTTATAGGGGCTGTTATTCAACTTTCAGGCTTATTTGCCATTTCAACCCCTCAATGGATGCGCATTCCAGCCTATCTTATTATTGGTTGGTCTATAGGGCTGCGTTTTACTCTGCCCGTTTTACAACACGCAATGCGTGCTTTGCCGGCGGTTATTTTCTCATCTACCATTCTTGTAGGAACGTGCGCCTTAATCGCCATTCCAGTTGCAAAACTCGCTCACATTGATCTTTTGAGTGCTTATTTAGCAACGAGTCCGGGAGGCCTAGATACTGTTATTATTATCAGTGCTGGAGCACCTGTCGATCTTCCATTTATTATCTCTTTACAAACAGCACGGCTTTTGGCTGTGCTAGCCCTCGGTCCTCTGATTGCCAAACCAGTTGGACGCTGGCTTGAAAACCATTCACCAAAAAGAAAAACCTCTCGTTAAAACGAGAGGTTCCACCAAAATAATCACATTAATGAAGGAATTTATTCTCCTTCGCGCAAAGCATCAAATTCTCCTACAGGATCAGTCGTAGGCGTTGCTGACTTGCTTTTACGCAAAAAATCTTCCCACAAAGGGACATAATGTGCATAACCGGCCGTATTTTTAAAGAACCAGTGACGCCATGTATGGAAAACAGGATCATGCTCACGATAAGTATGGTCATCCAGTAAGTGGCGTGCTGCTGGGGTTTACCAGCATGGAAATGCACTATAGTGGCGTCATCATTAACGCCCCAATAGGGCTTCCAGTTAAAGCGAGCCGAGAGTGGTGACCAGTTCGCATTATAAAAGATACGCAGTAATTCCTGATCATAACCAGAAACATGATACAGATTATCACATAAAAAATCGACCATTGCTGGCAGGTCATTACCCATACGTTCCAGGTTTATAACCATGACCCCTGAATTCATATCAACGTAATAGTCCTGCTGATTAAATTGCCCGCAAGCTGCAAAAATCTCAGGTCGGCAAAATTCTACACATGGATCACGCAGGAACATAACGTCACAGTCTGTATAGAGAACAAACTTATCTTCTTTCTCTAAAAGCGGGAGTTCCAGACGCATAAACGCACCAGCGGCCGTCATCATATAATTTGGCCATTCGGGCTTTTGTTTTTTTTGTGCCTCTAAAAGGCGATCATAAAAATGCAGCCTATGGAAAATTACCTTTACACCAGCTTCACGCATTTCACGGGTAAATTCGCATTCTTGCCCATCAAATACCATGTGCGGAATAAGCGTTGTATTTTCTTTAGCTGACTGAACAGCAACCCGAATACAATCAATAAAACCATGATCCGGATCATTGGAAAGCGTTTGTTCGGTAATAGCAAAAAACCACTTCATCCTGATACGTCCCCAATACCCACCATCATTCAAAAATATACTTACACAGGCAGTTAGCTGCCCCTAAATCAAGAACCAATAAGTGTTACGAAAATTATTCTTTTTTAGAGAATTACCAATTTCGAGATATTAACCAAAATTCTTCAGATGTTAATGTGATAACACCCTGACCTTTTGTTTCGGCTGCTGCACGTGCCAGAGCCTCAATACGCTCTATCATAAGAACCTTGCGCTGATAAGCCTCAGTCGGCTCAGGTGCCGACCTGAGTGTTTGAAGCGAAGCCCCCGCAGCTTTTTCAACTCTGCTAGCATCAATCGCAGCAAAAGACATTCTCGTCCCTCTCTTAACAACTACATTTCGACCAATCGATAGACGGATAAACCTAATATAGTTATAACACTTTAGCTCATTCAACGCAAATTCACAGCGTTTTAAGATTTTCAATATTCCATATAACGTAATAGTTTCGTATTTATTACTTAACAGATTAAAAAACCGCTCTTAACTCCCTTAACACGGGTAAGAAAATCTTTTTTTGAAATTAGAGTTCTACTAATTTTTTTTCTAATAAGCCTGCCTGAACGCAAAAAACTTAGACTTTTTGAAGCGGCATTCTAAAATTCGGTTTGTGAAGACCTAATTGCTTATGTCATAAAACGTAATCATGATAGCATTATAACTAAATGCACCAGCCTTAACGAGATTCCTGATTCAGATGATTAGATCTTTTTATTATAATAGAGAAATACCTCGTTTACGGTCTATTATTCGGCAAATATCAATTTTTGGTGTACTTGTTTTACTTGCTGCTTGTGCCCGTACTGTACCTGTAGGCCCTGGTATTCCTGTCATGCAGGAGCAGGCAGACTATCAGGAACATGCTCAATCCTATTACGCTCCGCCAGGTACCCCCGATGACCCATGGGGCCTTATATCATGGAAGCATCAGAACGATTTGATGTTCCTGATACGTGGATAAGAGCCGTTATAAAACAGGAATCTGGCGGACATCTTTATGATAGTAGTGGTCATTTCATTACGTCTGCCCCTGGTGCTATGGGCCTTATGCAACTCATGCCCCCGCCTATGATGATTTGCGCAATCAATATAATCTTGGTCCTGACCCCTATAATCCCCGTGATAATATTCTTGCTGGGACCGCTTATATTCGACAAATGTATGAAATTTATGGTTCGCCTGGATTTCTTGCCGCTTATAATGACGGACCTGGCAATGTAGATCATTACCTACGACAAAATAGGCCCCTTCCTAAAGAAACGCGTAATTATGTTAAGGCTATTGGTCCTAAAATTGCCGGCATCTGGCCTAAAAATCGTTCAAAGGCAGACCTCATGGTCGCCCGTTACGACCGCACAGCCCAACGTCGCTCTTCAGTGGACACATCTTCTCTCAACACAACATCCTTAGATGACGGGGCCTCTGCAGCAGAAAGTTTGACAGATAGCTCATCAAGTTCTGTAGCAGCCCCGTCTGACAACCAGTCCGTAAGCTCAGTTTGGGCCTCGCGTGGCTTTTCTCCTGCAAGCCCTCCGGTCCGTGCAAAAAAACCTCGTCCTGCTCCTGAACCCAAGCATGTTGTAGAAGTACGTTCCATTCCTTTGGCCCATCCAACACGAAAAAGAGGGCGCGCTACTGATATTATCCAATCTGCACGCACCGATTGGGCTATACAAATAGGTAGTTATGCAAGCAAAAAACAGGCATCTGTAGTGGCCAATAAATTACGCCATTTTGTTGTTTCTTCCAAAGGCAAAACGCGCACGACAATTATGGCCGTACACGTAAAAGGGCGCGTTCTTTATCGCGCCCGCTATACCGGGCTTACACGAGCTCAAGCCTATAGCAGCTGCCAGCGTCTGACAGCTATTACGCCCTGCTTTGCAATTTCACCATAAATTTAACACTGGAATTATGTCTTTAACTAAAACTGATCTTTTTTCAGACCATTTTGTAGGCTCATCTCAACCACTCAGTTTGAAAGATGACGTTGTCAGTACTGCCATCTATGATGGAGCTGGCAAATGTTACCGTTATACCCTAAAGCGCGTTTGGGAAGAAAATAAGCCACTTATCATGTGGCTTATGATGAATCCCTCAGTCGCTACTGAATTTGGTGATGACCGCACCGTTGCAAAATGTCAGCGTTATACTCGAAGCTGGGGCTATGGCGGCATGTTTGTAGGCAATAGCTTTGCTTATCGCTGCACCGATCAAAAACGTCTTTTAGAGGTAACTGATCCCGTCGGCCCTCTTAATGATCATTATTTATTAGAAATGGCTCAGCAAGCAGAATTTGTGATTTTGGCCTATGGCACTCCGCAAGCCAAAACCTTGCAACAAAGAGGGACAAATGTGGCCTTAATGCTTGCGAAAGCAGGTGTCCCCCTTAGGGCCATGCGTTTAAGCCGGAAAGGCGGACGACCTGAGCATCCGCTTTATCTTCCCTCTGCTTTATTACCTATTTCTATTGACCCTGCTCAGCTACGCTAGCTTGAGGGGCTACGCTTTCTGCTGCCCAATTTTTGCGTTTTGTTGTATTACCAATACCTGGATTCATGCAGTTACACGGGTCTAGCGTTTTATAATGACTCACCATTGAATCTGGAGCGTTATAAAGATGCCCTACATTATGCTCAGCAGGATAACGCGCCCCTCTTTGATCCAAAATTGGCCACATAGCATGCTCTACGGCCATAGGGTCCACACCCTTTTTGACAACATAATCCTGATGCAGAACGTGACAAAGAAAATGTCCGTAATATAGTTTTATGGCCAGTTTATCTTCTATTTCTGGTGGTAATGTTTCAAACCATTCCCAATCATTACGCCTTAAGCCCACATCCAGAGCTAATAACCCGCCTGTTTCTTTGCGATGAATAATATTAAAGCGCCCAGCGGCACCAGCAGCTGCAAAACGGTGAAGTAAAGCTAATTGTCCCTCTTTTGGCGTACATTCAAAGACATTCCCTTTATTTTCCGCTTCTTCTTTAAAGAAAGTCGTAAACCAGGGGCGTAATTTTTCTGCCAAATGTTCGGATGTCTGAATAATGAGATGGTGCTCATATTGATCACGATATGCTTTTAAGCGTTCTGGCACCTGGGACGGAAGAAAAGAGCTCAGCATCTGCAATAGGCGATCTCCAAATGCGTAAGGCAACCACTTAAAGCGATGAGGCAAAAGATCTAACTGTGCTTTTATTGAGAAAAAGAAGGGAAGGTTTTCAGTACCTAAAAGCCTAATCATTGCCACTGTGTCGCGACCATAACGATCAGCAATATCAAAAGTATCGCGGTGCAGATACTCGCCTGCAATAGGTAATTCATCAAACTTTGTTAATAGAGCACGTCTTACTTTTTCTAAAACCTGCTTGTCATTAGTACCTAGATAAAAAACGCTGGTCTTTTCTTCTTTTGGAAAGGTGTCTAGTCGCACTGCAAAGACAACTAACTTTCCTGCACAGCCTGAAGCTTCATAAAGCCTGTCGGGATCGGCATTAAAACGTGCCGGAGTGTCAGACTCTACATCTTTGACCCGACGGACATAATCGTTGTCGTGCCCTTTTCTCGCATCATTTACAATATCATCGCCTGTAAAAGTGCCCTTTTCTAGTTTTTCCAAAATAGCTTCGGGATCATCACCTAATTTAATACCTAAATGATTAACAAGCTCAAGCTCACCTTTTTCGTTAACACGGCCAAAAAGTGCCATCTCAGTATAAGCAGGGCCACGCTGCACAAGCGCTCCGCCAGAATTATTACTGATCCCACCCAAAACGGAAGCCCCAATGCAGGATGATCCAATAACTGAATGTGGCTCACGCCCAATTGGTTTTAGACGTTTTTCAAGCTCATTAAGTGTAGCGCCAGGAAGACAAACGACCTGCTTCCCTTGCTCTAATAAATGAATGCCCTTCAGGCGCTTCGTGCTAACAACAATAATTGGACGATCATAATTTTCGCCATCAGGAGTTGACCCTCCTGTAAGGCCTGTATTAGCCGCCTGCATAATAAGAATACGGTTGTGTTTTACGCAATTTTGCGCCACACGCCATAATTCTACGAGGCTAGCGGGGACGACAACCGCCTCTACTGGTCCTCCTCCAAAACGAAAACCACGTTGAAAGCGAAAAGTCTGGCTTTTGCGTGTCAAAACATGCTGTTTTCCCACAATATCGCACAGACTCGTCATTAAATCGTCCATTGGATCCTCTTTATATTTGCTAAAATAAGCACGTTTGAAGAATCACAATTTATTTTCTGATTTCTTCACAGAGCACGGCTAATTTAGCCATCATTATTTGACTATTAATAATATCATGAAAAAGCGCTCATGATCGCAAGATAATTATAGAAATAATTTACCAGCAAAATAAAATTTCTTTTGCTTATTTTACGCGACCAAACATTTTTTCAAGCGCATCTTTTGTAAGGCGCAACCATGTAGGCCGCCCGTGAGGACATGTATTAGAGCGAGGATGCTGCTCCATATCGCGCAAGAGTGCGCCCATTTCTTCAAAATTGAGCTTTCGCCCCGCCCGAATACTACCATGGCATGCCATACGCGCCATTATAGCTTCAAAACGTTGGTCTAAACTATCAGTCTGTCGTGCTGAACTTGCACCCTCTTCAATGAGCTCTTCTGCTATGTCGCGTATAAGAGCTGTTACGTCTCCTCCTTTAAGAGGAGCTGGTATGGTGCGGATAAGGAGGCTTCCCTCTCCAAAGGCTTCAATCTCAAGTCCGAGTCGGGATAATTCTTCTTGGCATACCAAAAGCGCCTCTCTTTCACTTTTGGAAAGATCCAAAACCTCAGGAAGAAGAAGTACTTGCGCCGAAATTCTTCCTTCCTCAAAGCGCTTTCTTAAACGCTCATGAGTTAGGCGTTCATGCGCCGCATGCTGATCGGTCAGTATTAAATCGCCATTAGGAGCTACAGATAAAATATAAGTTGTATGTATCTGACCTATAGGCACACCTAGCGGCTGAGACGGATAATCTTCTTGCTCAAATTCAACAGACTCCAGCTCTTCCCTTAGGCTATCCTGCGGCGTTGTATATGATTTCTGTGACTCGGCAAACCCTCCCAAATCCTGCACACTTTCCTCTGGAAAACGTCGTACAGAAGGGGAAAATCCCAAATCGGCCTTATTATTTTCAGATGAAGAAATTTTCTTTTGCGGTGTAGATGAGGCCGAAGCAGATACCCCAAAATGAGCAGGTCTTGTATGGGTCGATATAGAAGGCAGAGTTTGAGTTGTGAAATGTGTAATATCAGCCTCAATACCACCAACCTGGCTGGCACCACGCGTCAGAACACGCCCAATAGCGCCTATAACAAAGGCTCTTACTTCTGCCTCATCTGCAAAACGTAATTCCGTCTTGGCTGGATGCACATTCACATCTACACGCTCAAAAGGAACGTGCAAATGCAAAAACAAAATTGGAAAACGCCCCCGTTCTATAACAGAACGATAGCCTACCCGTACTGCCGTTCGCAAAACGGGGTCAATGACAGGACGATCATTAACTAAAATAAATTGTCCCGCTCCCGTAGGGCGGGTATGGCCAGGATTACATAAAAAACCTGTTAATCTCATAGCCCCACGTTGCTCATCTAAAGTTAACAAACTATCAGATGGCACGTTGAGAATAAAAGCGACGCGATCTTTAAGATCTTGAGGTGGAAGATTAAAGACGTCTCGCCCCTCTGACCGAAAAAGAATTGCACAATGTGGGGCACTCAGCGCAACACGTCGCATAACCATTTCGGCATGGCTACCTTCAACACGAGCACTTTTAAGAAATTTTCTTCTTGCTGGCGTCGCAAAGAAAAGGTCTCGCACAATAACAATTGTGCCTTCTTCACCTGCCGAAGGCATGGGCTCAGATTTAACGCCCCCCTCAACCGTGATTGACCAGGCTGTCTCGGCCCCTTTAAGGCGGGATATCAAAGATAAGCGAGCACTAGCCCCTATTGAAGGCAAAGCCTCGCCCCTAAAGCCAAGTGTGCGAATATGAACGAGCTGATTATCATTAAGTTTGGAAGTACAGTGCCGCTCAACCGCCAGGGCCAACTCATCAGGCGCAATGCCACTACCATTATCGGTAACTTCAATGCTCTCGCAACCACCACCCCACAAATCAACTTCTATACGGGTTGCACCAGCATCTAAGGCATTTTCGACAAGTTCTTTTAAAGCAGCTGCGGGCCGCTCGACCACTTCACCTGCTGCAATCAGATCAACAACATGGTCTGAAAGACGATGGATAGAAGCACGAACATGCTCGCCAGACTTGTCAAAAGACGTTGTCATTTTCCTCGCATAGTGGGGGTAGCACCATTATCCAGCTTCTGACCTAGCGCCATATTTTTTTGAATACGCTGATTTTCTGCTTCGCCATCTACAACAGAGCCGGCACGCCCACCTTGCCAAAACATAAGGCTATCAACAAAACCGGCATCTGCATCGCCGAGTTCAGCATTTTGTGGTCCCTGGGCAGATTGCTTTATTTCACCAACCAGCGCGCTCTGCCCTTCACTAGCCTTGCCTTCTGTAGGATTAAGAGCAACGTCAGGAGCCAATGTTTCCAAAGCCTGCATACGAGGGCTTTCTTCTGGCCGGTTTGCTTTGGCTGAGCCAGGTAAGGCAAACGTCTCAGATGGTGGCATTGAAAGTGGTGTCCGCGTTGTGACGGTATATTCATCAGGTGTAGAGCGTTTCAGGCCAAAAGCCCGCGAAACGTCGCTTCCAGAACACGCTGTTAAAGAAAAGCCAATAACGCCAATAAGACCCACTTGAACGCTATATCTCAAAACGAAAGGAGCTACACGCCGCATGACCAGTTCCCGCACTGCATTCATAATATTATCTAGTCCTAACGTCCTTAAAGCCTTTGGGCAAGTAACGGAAAGCGTCCTACCATATCTTAAAATATGGAAACGCCATTTTACTTTACAGAAATATTTTTACGCCTGTCTGCAATAAATGAGTCAATGATCCACAAACCAACACCACATACAATAGCAGAATCCGCAATGTTAAAGACATACCAAGACCAATTTCCTACATGAAAATGTAGAAAATCTACAACGGCACCATAATTTAAGCGGTCAATCACATTACCGATAGCCCCACCTATGATCCCTCCACAAGCTATGCACACCAACCAGCGGTGACTACGCAAAAGGACAATAAAAAGAGCCAAAACGGCTATGAGCGAAATGGTAATGAATATCCACGGCCCATGTCCGCCAAACATGCCAAAGGTCACGGCATGATTCCACACCATGGTAAAATTAAGCCAAGCTGTAACCGGGACACTAACTTTTTCAGGAAGTTTCAGCCCGTAAAGAATCCAGTATTTGCTAACCTGATCAGCTAATAAAACAAGAAAAATAATAACTAGGCCAGCAAGCCTCTCAGCAAGACGATGAGAGGCCTTTCCAGCTATCTGAGACCGATGCTGCGCCATATCAGCCTTCTACAGCCTTCACACAGCGCAAGCATAAGGCAGAATGCTCCATATTTTGCCCTACTTCAGGCAGGACACGCCAACAGCGGGCACATTTTTGCCCGTCAGCCTGCATGACCTGAACATCCTCATTACCTTGACCAACTTGAATATCAAGCTGAGACGCTATGCTTAACTCAGCCCAATCAATTCCCTCTGAGGCTTTTTTCTCTTCCGCAGTTAAGGGAAGTATGACCTTGGCCTCTAGTGACGAACCGATAAGACCATCACGGCGTGCCCCTTCAAGGGCTGTTGTAATCAGCCTGCGTGTTTGACGAAGACTATCCCACTTTTGGGCTAGAGTTGAGCTAAGCCATTCTGGCTCTGGCTTAAAGAGGCTTTGCAAATGCACACTTTCCTCTTCTCCAAAGCGGGCCTGCCAGGATTCTTCAGCCGTAAAGACCAGAGCAGGAGCAAGCCAGGTAGAAAGGGCTCTATGAAGGATATCTAAAACCGTTCGTGCCGCACGACGTGTTGGTGATTTGATATCATCGCAATAGATCGAATCTTTGCGGATATCAAAATAGAAAGCTGACAGATCATTATTACAAAAACCATGTAAAACAGGATAAACTCCATTCCACTGATGTGTCTTGATGGCCGTGGCAAGACGGTCATAAACTTCACTCAAACGATGAAGAATATAACGTTCTAGAGATGGGAGTTCATTATAAGGGAGCTTTTCAGTCTCTTCAAAACCATCCAGAGCCCCTAATAACCAACGCAGCGTATTGCGCAGACGCCGATAAAGCTCACCTTGCTGCTTTAATATCTCCTGACTAATCCGCAAATCTTCGTTCGTATCAGAATTAAGCACCCATAAACGAAGTACATCAGCCCCAAGAGTTTTCGTGACATCTTCAGGGACAATTGTATTGCCTAATGATTTGGACATTTTACGGCCTTGCCCATCAAGGACAAAACCATTTGTGACAACTGCCTTATAAGGAGCAAGCCCTTCGGCCCCAACACTTTCTAATAAAGAAGACTGGAACCAGCCACGATGCTGATCAGAACCCTCTAAATAAAGGTCAGCCGGGAAATTGACCCCTTCCTGATGAAGCACAAAACGGTGGCTGCATCCACTTTCAAACCAGACATCGACAATATCAAAAACCTGCTCATAATTTTCAGGATCGCGCCCTTCACCTAAGAAGAAGGCCGGATCTGTATCATACCAAGCATCGGCTCCGCGTTCTTTGAAAGTCTCAACAACCCTATGCATGATTTCAGGATCACGAAGAACCTCACCTGTGCGTTTTTCAACAAAAACCGCAATAGGCACACCCCAGGAACGCTGGCGTGAAATGCACCAGTCAGGACGCTGAGCAACCATGGTTGTCAGGCGACGACGTGCGGTGGCTGGCACAAAAGTCACCTGCTCAAGAGCTGCAAGGGCTTCTTGGCGCAAGCCTTTTTCATGCCCCTCATCCATTGCAATAAACCATTGTGGTGTTGCACGGAAAATAATGGGTTTTTTAGACCGCCAAGAATGAGGATATGAATGCTCAATACTGCCTCTGGCCATAAGACCAGCAGCACGATTTTTCTGTGCCATTTCAAGACGTGCCTGATCTAACAAGGCACAAACCGGATCAGCCGCCTTAAAGACATGAATGCCAGCTAATTCCGGCACCCACGGGCATATAAACCATTATCCTGAACCAATTCAGGAACTTCCAGCCCATGAGATGTACAGAGTTGGAAGTCATCTTGTCCATGAGACGGCGCCATGTGCACAATGCCTGTGCCCGCGTCAGTTGTAACAAACTCACCAAGGAACATGGGCACATTAAAGTCATAGCCCCGGCCGCGCAAAGGATGGGCAAATAAGCTGCCCTCCAGCTCCTTACCGAGAACTGTGCTTAAAACTTTCCAGGATGTAAGACCGACCTCTTCGGCAAAAGCTTTTAATCTTTCCTGAGCGATTATAAGTTTACTGCCGACCGGGACTTTACTGTCTTCAGTAACCTCTGTGATTTCAATGACGTCATAGAGAATGTCCGCTCCGCTGGCCAAAGCACGGTTGGCAGGGATGGTCCAAGGCGTTGTTGTCCATATAACAGCCGAGGCGTCTTTCAGGACATTTTGGGGAGTTTTATCTTCAATAACCGGAAAAGCAACGTAAATCGTTGGGGAGACGATATCGTGATATTCTATCTCCGCCTCAGCAAGAGCCGTTTTTTCAACAGGGCTCCACATTACAGGCCGCAAACCACGATATAGGCGACCATTTAGAAGAAACTTACCAATCTCTTCAACAATTTGCGCCTCAGATTTGTAATCCATCGTTACATAACGATGGTCCCATTCTGCCTGGATGCCAATACGCTTAAAGTCTTCACGCTGGGCTTCTACCCATTTGGCAGCATATTCACGACATTCTGCACGGAATTGAAGAACCGGAACAGCGTCCTTGTCCTTACCTTTTTTGCGATATTGTTCTTCTACTTTCCATTCAATTGGCAGACCATGACAGTCCCATCCCGGCATATAACGGACCTGAAAACCTGCCATACGCTGTGCACGATTAATGACATCTTTCATGACCTTATTGAGCGCATGGCCAATATGAATATGGCCATTTGCATAAGGAGGGCCGTCATGAAGCGTAAAAATAGCGTCTTTTTGCTGATCTGCTTTTTTTATCTTTTCATCTAAAGCTGACTGCTCCCATCGCCTGAGCATTTCGGGCTCACGCTTGGGCAAATTCCCCCTCATAGGAAAGGAGGTTTTTGGAAGGAAGACTGTATCGCGATAGCGATCTTGCTGCTCGCGGAAAGTCGAATCGGCTTTATCAGAAGGATGAGACATGAATAAGCGCGCCAGTTCTAGAACAATAAATGCCCCGTCATATGGGGAAAACTCACCTAAAGGGTCAACCCCTACAGATAAGAAGATTTATAAATAAATTTACCCTAAAATCTCACGCGCCTGGGTCGCATCCTTGGCGATCTGCGCTTTTAGGGCATCTAAACCATTAAAACGTTTTTCTTCACGCAATAGCGCAATAAATGAGACCTCTAGGATTTTACCGTACAAATCCTCATCAAAATCAAATAGATGCACTTCCAGGCGGCTTTCTTCATTACCATCATTAATGGTAGGGCGGCGGCCTATATTGGCAACACCTTTAATAACACGACCATCAGGGTGGCGCACCCGTACAGCATAAACACCGCGAGCAGGTTCTAATAATGAGCGTAAGGCGATATTAGCCGTTGGAAACCCCAAAAGACGCCCTAGCTGATTTCCTTTTTCAACAATTCCCCGTACTGACCAGTGTCTTCCCAATAAGACGGCAGCCTGCTCGGGATACCCTTCTTGTAATAAACGACGAATACGGCTTGAGGAAATTGGACCATTAGAGTCAGATAGGGGGGAGACAACCGTAAGTCCAGCACCGTGAGCTTTAAGGGTGTTTTCTAAAAAAGCTACATCACCCTGGCGCCTGTGTCCAAAAGCGAAATCAGCGCCGCAAGCTACCTGCTTCACTTCAAGAGCGCCAATCAAAATCTCATTGACAAATGTCTCTGCCGAAAACTGAGAAAAAGGCTCATCAAAAGGAATTTGCACTACAAATTCCACACCCAAATTACTAAGAGCGTTTAACCTTTCCTCTGCCCCCATAAGCCGAAAATTTGGATCTTGCGGGCGAAAGAAAACACGAGGGTGAGGCTCAAATGTTAGCACACCCAAAGGGCAGTCAGGGCAGGCTTTGCGAAGTTGCTCCAGAAGATAAACGTGCCCACGATGAACACCGTCAAAATTACCCAGAGCAATAGCTGCATGTTGCGGCGCTCCAGAAAGATGGCGCCAGTCAGTAAATAACTTCATAAATACTCAGATTCGGCTCAAGAAGTCGCAGCTTTTCTTATTTAGACGGATGAGAAGGATGATCATCCGTCATACGGGCATCTTCGTTCATAGAAGTTTGCTTTGTTACTGGAGGTGCTGCTTGTTGCGGTGGAGCAATATGGCTTTGTGGTTCATTTGGTGTTGAAGTGGTTTCATCTTCAGCCATGCTTTTTTTGAAAGATTTTATGCCTTTGGCAAAATCTCCCATAAGACTGCTAATCTTTCCACCACCGCCGAACAAAACAAGCACAACGATTGCAAGAATTACCCAGTGATAAATACTAAAACTGCCCATTAGAGACCACTCCCCAAAATGTAAGAATGACTTATGTGGCAATTGTTTACCAGATAAGCAACTTACAATAGTGTTATTGCCTTACCCTACCGCGCTGGGAGGATAAAGCCATAGGTTGGATAGGCTCTTTTTCCCATCCGTCTTATAGGAGTCCACCACACACGAACCCGACTCCAATTATGCTGTGCTGAGATATCCTCAACAGGCGCATTATATTCAATTTTCCCCGGAACCCAATTTGCATGTTCCACTAAAATCCGATGAGGAGAGATCTGCTTCTTAACAATCGAGACATGACCATAAGGCATATGACGTGTTGCACGAAAAACAAGTATGGCTCCAGGCTGAGGGTGATAGACCCTTCTATAGTGTCCTCTTGCTTTCCACCACCAGCTCGCAGCACTACCACGCAACATGACACCAGTTCGGGAACGAGCATAAGGCGCACATTGCAACGGACCGTGATAGCTCCCTCTAACGCCATAATGACCAAAACGGCCCGGATTGCTTGCACAGGCTACTAAGGATAGCAGTAAAAAAAGCCCGCTCCAAAATTTTAGCCTCATGTTCTGTTACCTTATACTATACGCTCCATGCACTCAGCCCCTTATAAAGACCGAAAGCGGTAAATAATGTCTTCGGCTTCATCTTTCTCAATCGCAAGGGCTCTTTTTGCTATTTCATGGGAAAAGCCATTTCGGGCAAAAATAGCAAGAATTTTATGAGGATCTTTTCCCTCTCTATCTACTCTTTGAAAAGCACCTAATCCCCGTTTGCGTGCCAAAATCAAAGCTGCAACAAACTCTGCTTCTTCTCCTGTTGCCTCTGTGAGTGTTTCCAAGGTTTCTTTGACTGTCTCCTCAGCCAGATCACTATCAACACCCTTCGTCAGTAAATGGGCCTGAACAGCGCGCCGAGATCGCCCAGTTCGCATTAAATTCCTTGTCCGAGACCGGGCAAAACTTTCATCATCAATCACTTTCAGTTCTTCCATCGCATCAAGAATTTTCTCAATTTCTAACGCGAGTGATTGCTCCTGAGCGGTAATTTCATCGGGTTCAATACCGGAACGTAGAGCCCTCATGCCCCATCTTTTGACACGACGCTGCAAAACCTGGCGCAATCCCTGTCGTGTTGCAGCAAAACGTGCCACATGCGCCAAGGCTGCTTCACGCAAAATTTGTGCAGTCAAAAGGGGCAAATAATCTTTCATATAAACTCAATAATAGCCTCAAACCTTTAATCCAAGATTATTTCTTTTAATACTCACCCGAGGCTTCACACTTAAAGTTAAACAACCCACTTAATTACAATTTCTAACATAAATTGTTACAAATGCTTCCCAATAGCATTTTTGTGATATTATAGTCTGTTTCGTATGGTTTTGCCCCCCGAAGGGTATGAGACCCTGCTTTCACCTTTAGAAAGCGGGGCTTTCTGTTTTAAAATAATCATTCCTGTTAGGGTAATCCATTGTTCACACGGCCTTCTAACACGAATTTATCATTAAGGATCGTCTGTCTATGATCTCGTCGATCATGCCTAATTATAAAAGATTTGACCTCGCTTTCACTCATGGTGAAGGCCCTTGGCTTATCGGCACAGACAAGCGACGATATCTTGATTTTGCAGCGGGAATTGCTGTTTCTTCCCTGGGGCATAATCACCCTCTGCTTGTTAAGGCAATTGCCGAACAAGCTGCCAAGGTTATGCATGTCTCCAATCTCTATCGCACCCCTCAGGCAGAAGCGCTTGCAGATTTGTTAGTGCAGAACTCATTTGCCGATTCAGTGCTTTTTTGTAACTCAGGGGCCGAAGCAAATGAGGCTCTGGTCAAAATCATTCGACGCACCCAGTACATGAAGGGCCACCCTGAGAAAAATCGCATTATCTGTTTTAATGGCGCCTTTCATGGCCGCACTCTGGCAATGATTTCTGCTACAGGTAACCCCGCTTATCTGGAGGGTTTTGGCCCACGCGTAGAGGGATTTGACCATGTTGACTTCAATGATCTCAATGCTGTCAGAACAGCTATTACCCCTGAAACTGCAGGAATTCTAATTGAACCGATTCAAGGTGAAAGTGGCATTAAGGCTGCTGATCCGGAGTTTTTGCGAGGGTTGCGAGACCTTTGTGATGAACATGGAATTTTTCTTGCAATTGACGAAGTTCAAACTGGAATGGGCCGCACTGGCTTTTTATTTGCGCATGAAGTCTCTGGCATAAAGCCAGATATTATTTCTGTAGCAAAAGGAATTGGCGGCGGATTTCCCTTAGGGGCTGTTTTGGCACGCGCTGAACTGGCCCAATATCTGACACCAGGTACACACGGCACAACTTATGGCGGGAATCCCCTAGCCTGTGCTGCCGGCCTCGTCGTTGTAGGAGAAATTTTACGCCCAGGCTTTTTAGAACAAGTGCGCAAGGTCAGTGAGTCTTTTGGCGCCATGCTTGAAAGTCTTGCAAAAGATTATCCTGAAATATTTATAGATATTCGTGGACGCGGCCTCATGCGCGGCCTCAAATGCCGTATCCCATCAAGTGACGTCATCACTGCTGCAATGGATGAGGGTCTCTTAGCCGTTGGAGCTGGTGATAATGTTCTGCGGCTCGTCCCTCCTCTTATCGTTTCGGAAGCGGACTGCCAAGAAGCTATAACGCGCCTTAGACGTGCCTGCAAAACACTCTCCCACACACTTTCTCAGCATAAGGAGAAAACTGCGTGACAGCCTCCACTCTACGCCCTCAAAATAATAAAGAACTACGTCACTTTCTTGACCTCAAAGATCTTAGCGCTACGGAATTACGCGCTATTTTAGATCTCGCTGCCGATGTAAAATTATGCCAGCATAATCGTCGCTATCCCCTTCATCCCAAACAGCCATTGGCAGGGCGCACTCTTGGGCTTATTTTAGCCCAGCCTTCTACACGTACGCGTGTTTCTTTCGAAGTTGGCATGGAGCAGCTTGGGGGGCAGTGAGCGTACTTTCCCCTTCTGATATGCAATTAGGCAGAGGCGAAACCATTGCTGATACAGCACGTGTTTTATCACGCTTTTTAGACATTATCGTACTGCGTACTGGCAATGATGATGATCTGCGTGAATTAGCAAAATGGAGCTCCGTGCCCGTCATTAACGGACTGACGCCTGTTTCTCATCCCATTCAAATTTTGGCTGATGTCCTTACTTTTGAAGAGCATAGAGGCCCTATTTCAGGGCGGACTCTGGCATGGGTAGGTGATGGCAATAATGTTGCCACATCACTCATTGAGGCGGCAGCGCTTCTTAATTTCACACTCCGTCTTGCCACACCTGAAGGCTTTGATCCATCTGAGAGCGCCATCAAATGGGCACGTCAACAAGGTGCTTTGATTGAAACAATGCGCGATCCTCTTCAGGCTGTAAAAGGGGCTGATGCCGTTATCACTGACACATGGGTCAGTATGAGTGATACAGATGCTGAACGACGCCATATGCTTTTTAAACCTTATCACGTTGACAAAGCTTTGATGAGCCATGCTGCACCCAATGCTATTTTTATGCATTGTCTTCCTGCTCATATTGGTGAAGAAGTCAGCCAAGAAATCTTTGAAGGCCCTCATTCAGTTGTCTTTGATGAAGCTGAAAACCGCCTTCATAGTCAGAAAGGTCTTTTATTATGGTGTTTGGGCCAGGAATAAAGTGAAATAACACCAGATTAAGAGCGCCACTTGCAAGAAGAGAGCAACCATCCCATCTGCCTTCTAAAAGAGGAATGGTTGCCTCTATATTTCTTCAGTCACCCAAAAACAAAAAGGCCTATAGTGTGAACGATACAGCTCCATCACTTAATACATCACGCCCAGCGGGAGTCCCTGACCTTGCTGTGCCACATGCTGTATTGCCTTTTTATCTAGCTCACGCCCCCGTCAGAGGACGCCTTATTCGCTTTGGCCCTTTGGCCCATACCCTTTTATCACGCCATGATTTTCCGCCAGAGGTTCTGAAGCTGGGAGGAAAAGCCCTTGCACTTGTTGCCTCCATGGCTACAGCACTCAAATTTACCGGCTCTTTTTCTCTCCAAATTAAAGGAGATGGGCCGGTTTCACTTCTTTTGGCAGATTGTACAGAGTCAGGCGCCCTGCGTTTTACAGCACGTCTTGATGAGAGCGCCACATCTTCTTTACCCCAAGATGACTCTGCTCTCTTAGGAAAAGGTTTTCTTGCTTTTACGGTCGATCAAGGCCCTGATATGGAAAGGCATCAAGGTATTGTTGCCATAGAGGGAACAAATCTGGCCGAAATGGCCGAACATTATTTCTCTACAAGCGAACAACATGCCTGCTCTATCCATCTCTTTGCCACACAGGAAAATGACGAGTGGCACGCCGGTGCACTTGTACTGGAACGTATTGCCGGTGAAGGTGGATATGCCCAAAATGACGATTTCTCTGTTTCTGACACTGAGTTAGATCCAGATGATGCATGGGAAACATCATGCACCTTTGCAGAAACTTTAAAAAATAAAGAAATTTTTGATCAGTCTTTATCGGGTAAAGACCTGGTTAAACGCCTTTTTGGGACTTTAGATGTCGTTATCGGGCAACCTAAAACCCTTAGTTTTGGCTGTCGCTGTCACCAACAACGCTTGGCAGCTCTTTTGGAACGTTTTAGTGAAGATGATCTTGACCATATGACCAAAGACGGCGTTATCACGATGGATTGTGGTTTTTGTAATACAAATTTTACTTTCCCGCGTGATATGATCCACTCATCTAATAAAAGCGAGTCTCCCTAGCACGGGAGGTACGAAATTATGACCTCTGTCGATCTATCTTCCATTATTTTGAATGATGAACCAGTAAAGAGGTTATATCCTGGATGGGAGGCTGTGCAGCGATATAAAGTCACGCCTGACTTTGATGTTGTCTTTTTTAAGGAAAGTGAAACCGGCAAGGAAGCATGTTGGTGGCTTAATAATAAAGGTATTTACTTAGCCAGCCATACATTTGCTTTAAATATAGAAGATCAAAAAAAGCTTCTTGGCCATTTCAGCCTTTTGTTAGAACCAATACAGCGCAGTCTGCATTCGCCCATAGTAGAATCATTAACAGAAGAAGCGCAGGAGCTTAGAGCATTTCTTCTTACTATGCCCTATACTGTGCTTTTTGAAATTATTTTAATATGGGGCACTCACAATATTTCTCGATTACTGACTTTTACCCCTGACCAATTCGTCAGGGCTGAAGTCATAATGGATCAGAATCAGTCTGTTTATGTCTCTCCTGAACAAATCAATCATCTTCTTGCCACGCCTTACAGCGCCAAAGATTCTACTGCTACAACGTCTCCATTTTCAGGATTACCTATTATGGGGAAACTTAAATTAAGTTGTTCTGAAGGAACCTTTGTACGCTTTACAGACACAAGCTATAAAGCTGTTTTTTATCTTTTCTGGCATCGCCACCCAGTTAATAAAGATTTGCCTCCCGATAGCGCTCTTGAGCCAATATTCTACTATCCTAAACGCGACTTAATCATAGGGGAAAATCCTATAAGCGGATTGGTCCCTTTATGGTTGATTATGCTCTTTCTCATTCACCATAATGAGATAAAACAGTCTGAATCTGAAATTGCTACAGATCTAGACAACATCAAATTCGGGCATATTTCAGAAGATTGGGATATTTTTGAAAATGCTGAACTACCACCTTCTGAAGAACCAATACCCGAAGGTAACAAATTGCCATTTTCGCCCCTTCCAAACTGGCAAGAATCGGCATCTCCTTTTAGCAGCACTATCTCTATCAATGAATCTAAAAAGATTTAGAGGATCAGCCCCATGATTATGCGTTCTGTTCTTTCCTCCCATTCTTCTTTTTGGAGATTGCTTTGTTGCGTTGGCGGATTTTCTCTGCTTGCAGGGTGTACTTCGAACCACCCACCAGAAACCTTTGCATCACCTGATTATAGCTACCTTCCTAAAATGAATCTTAGCGTTTCCAAGCTGGAAATCATAGATCAGGCCGCACCTCTGCATGACAGCCTTGCCGCTAAAAGCCCTACATCTCCCAACGAGTCCTTAACCCTCATGGCCCAGCAACGCCTTCATCCTACAGGCAGCACGGGCCGTGGCGTTTTTACAATTGTAAAAGCAGATATTACCGAACCCACTGATAACGTTCTTGCCGGGAAATTAGTTGTTCACCTAACACTTGATGATCCAACGCGCTCAAGTCATGGGGACGTTACAGCCCAGGTCACTCACCAAGATAATGTATCAGAAAAGAATTCAAAACGTCATAATCTCTATGAATTAAACCGTCATTTGATGGATGACATGAATGTTGAGCTGGAATATCAAATTCGCAAAAATCTTGGTTACTGGCTGACAGATGCAACTGGCACCCCTCTTAACGGTGCTATTGCTACTCAAAATCTCGATACTATAGACAATACCACTTCTGTTCCTGCAAACGGAACTAGCAACACTGCATTGCAACCAGTTCAAACACCAACTGCACTGCAAGATTTACAAAATCCAATTTCAAATGGGCAAACAACACCAGCGCCAAGTGTAAATGCTCCTACGCCCATTGCGCAGCCTCACTCTCCCCCTCCAGGAACCTTACAATTACCGTAACGCGAAAAGGTAACTCATTATCAAACCCTCCTATTTTGCGAGGACGTAAGATAATGAGTTACCTCGTTCTAAAGGGTTCTCAAATTTCTATTGTCACTTAACACTGTGTCTGCAGAGTGAAATTTTGTTTCACGTGAAAACATAAATATTTCGTATCAGCAGAGCAAAGACTAGTGGCCTTTTAACAGAGATTGATAGCTAAAAGAAAAGCGCTTTAAACGCTCTTGCCATATTGCAGGATCAGCATCAGACGAAAGCACAACGTTATCAACCCCGCAGCGTTTTAAAAACTCTGCCTGATCAGGAAGAATGTGACCTTCTACGCGTATTTCTTCCTTATAGCCCAGATATTCCCTTAAAGTTCGAGCCTGGGTAAAAGCTCTTCCATCTTTAAAACTCCGAAACTGCAACAAAATCAACTTTAACTGACCTATGAAAGGCCTAATTATTTCTGCCGATTCTTCGGGCTTTAAAAGTACAGCCTCTGCGCCATGATTTTCGGCAAGCTCTGCAACAGAGACCACCTTGTCATAAATATGAGCTTTACGAGAGCCAAGATTAAATAGTTGCATAAGCGACCTCCTTAAATGGCTCACGACCTACTCTTTGAACAGTATCGAGAAATGCCTCTCCCTCTAAACGCCGGGTAAGATAACATTCTATAATACGAGCAATGGCATCAACTGTTTCGTCTTCAGCCAAAGCAGGACCTAATATTGTGCCAATAGCGGCATCTTCTCCAAATTTTCCCCCAAGAGAATTTGGAAAAACTCCTCTCCTCGCTTATCAACTCCTAATAAACCAATATTTCCTGCATGATGATGGCCACAAGCATTAATACAGCCAGAAATATTAATATTTAAGGCGCCAATTTCTGCCTGAAGATTTGCATCGCCAAAACGGGCCCCAATTTTTCGTGCAATAGGAAGAGAACGGGCATTTGCCAAAGAGCAGTAATCAAGGCCAGGACAACATACCATATCACCAATTAAACCACGATTTGGCGTTGCCAGATCAAGCGCTTTCAGACCCTTCCACAAAATATATAATTCATCTTTACGCACGTGTCCTAAAACAACATTTTGTAAGTGAGTAATTCGTATCTCGCCAAATGAATGACTTTCGGCCAAATCTGCCAGGCCATTCATTTGTGCTGTTGTAACATCGCCAGGAATTTCACCTGGTGATTTTAGTGAAATCACGGCGATAATATAGCTATCATGACGGTGTTTTTGCGTATTTGTTTTAACCCATTGAGCAAAAGCCGGATCTTGTTTTTCCTGTGCTTCTAGAACCTCGCCCGCTTTTTCAACATCCACAAATTTTGGTGTAGCAAAACGTGCTTTAATTGCATCTACCTTTTCGGGAGAGAGACGATATCGGCTAAGATCCATTTGAGAAAGCTCAGCTTCAACCGCTTCACGATAAGCCTTAATGCCTATAGTTTGGACCAGAATTTTGATACGTGATTTATAGAGATTATCACGGCGGCCATAAGCATTATAAACGCGCAAAATAGCTTCGAGCGTTGCCAGTAACTGCTCCTCAGTAACAGAATCAAAAATTTCCTGCCCGACAACGGGAATACGTCCTAATCCTCCACCTACAAAAATACGGAACAATGGGCCATTTTCACCAGGACGTGCCAAAACACCAATATCATGGAAACGAGCAGCAACCCGGTCTTCTGGGCTACCGGAGATGGCGATCTTGAATTTACGCGGTAAAAATGAAAATTCCGGGTGCAATGTTGACCACTGACGCAGAATTTCGGCATGCACACGTGGATCCATTAATTCATCTGCCGCAGCGCCTGCATATTCATCAGACGTTACGTTACGAATACAATTTCCGCTCGTCTGGATTGCATGCATATCTACAGATGCTAATTCGCGCAAAATGGCGGGGGCATCTTCTAAGGCAATCCAATTAAACTGAATATTCTGTCGCGTCGTAAAATGACCATATCCCCGGTCATAACGTTGCGAAATCTCAGCCAATTTACGAAGCTGACGACTGTCAATAATCCCATAAGGAATGGCAATACGAAACATATAGGCATGAAGTTGAAGATAAATACCGTTCATAAGCCGTAAAGGTTTGAACTCATCTTCACTTAAAGAACCATCGAGACGACGCTGCACCTGACTTTCAAATTCTGCAATACGTTCCTCAAGAAACTCACGATCTTTTTGCTCGTAATTATAATGACCGATAGAAGCCTTCATGGGACTCCTCCAAAATTGAAGGCTGTGCGCCAGCCGAAGGATAAGCAAAATCAGGATGAACAGTTGGGCCAAAAGCGCGAACCCGCTCACGTACACTAACTGGTTGAGGAACAGGTCCTACTTTGACAAGAACTTCATATAAGCCAACCAACCCTTTTTTCTGGGCCTGCTGCGCTTCTGTTTCTAATGCCATCTCCGCTTTTTCAAGCGTCATTTGAGCCGCTCTGCGGATATCCTCATGCCAGTTCCCAGCAGAATCACACCAGATAATCCGCCCATCTAAAAGGCGGTTAGCCGTTAATAAAAGAGCCTCTCCAGGCCCTGGGCGAGACAGACGTTTCATAACGCCCCTCCTTTGGTGCGAAAAATTGAGACGTGATCATATTCGTTTTAGCACGGTGCAAGACAACTTCTCCTACAATAAGAAGTGCAGGACTTTTGATATTCTCTGCCTGTACTTTAGCAGCAATATTACGCAGCTGGCCTGTCACAACACGTTCATCAGAACATGTGCCTTTTTCAATAACAGCAATAGGCCAAGTCGCAGGTAACCCATGTTTTATAAGCTGATCACACAAAGTCTCTAATGGCGCGAGACCCATATAAATAACAAGGGTTTGCCCTTTACGTGCAAGACTTGGCCAATAAAGGTTTAAACTTCCATCAGCACGAGCATGGCCCGTTAAAAAGATACAACTTTGCGCGCAATCACGATGTGTAAGAGGAATACCTGCTGAAGCACCACATCCATTAGCTGCCGTCACTCCAGGTACTACGCGTACAGAAATACCTTCTTTCAGGAGAGCTTCCATTTCTTCTCCCCCACGGCCAAAGATAAATGGATCCCCGCCCTTCAAACGAAGAACTCTTTCACCTCTCTTTGCGCGGCGAGACAATTCTTTATGAATATCTTCCTGGGGTAAACTATGCTTTGAACGTTCCTTGCCAACATAAACACGCTCAGCATCACGCCTTACACGATCCAAAACTTCATCAGACACAAGATTATCATACAAAACAGAATCAGCGTTTTGCATGAGCCTCAATGCCGCCAGAGTTAATAAATCTGCATGACCAGGTCCGGCTCCGACTAACCAAACCTCTCCTTGCTTTTCCTCATTATTAACGAGCGCTTCCAGAGCGTGCTTTGCTTTGCAATAATCACCAGCCAAAGCATCTTCAAAATGAGCACTATCAATAAAAGATTCCCAAATATGCCGACGCTTCTCAATATGAGGAATCTTTTCTTTAAGCCAAGAGCGCTGTGCCTGCATAAATTGCGCTGCCTGTCCCAAATTAGTTGGTAATTCGGCTTCTATTTTTTGCCTAAGCCGTCGTGCCAAAACAGGAGAGGCTCCACCTGACGTGATTGCTATCTGTACCGGATCACGATTTACGAAAGCAGGGGTGATAAAACTCGAAAGAGCTGGGTTATCTACCACACAGACTGGAACACGATATTGAAAAGCTTTTTCAGAGATAAGTAAATTTATCTCTTCTTTGTCAGTTGCAGCAAAAATTAGCCCAATATCCGGGAAAAACCGATCTAACTCTTTTTCCGAAAAGGGACCTATATGAAGGCTGATCTTCCCATCATCATAAGCTTTTTTAATTTCAGAATGTACGTCTTTTGCCCATACGTGAATGATACAACCCCGCCCCAAAAAAAGACGAAGTTTGTTTAAAGCTACAACTCCTCCCCCAATAATAAGGACAGAAATTGTATCTAGCCTAAAAGCTAAAGGCAGATATGGCGAAAGAGTCTTCATAATAAAACGATTTTGACTGATCCTTAAGAAAAATCAACCAAATAAATACGTAATTATAAAAAAACCCTATATATTTTCGTTTATTAGAGTAATCTTTTCATATCGAAAATGTGAGTGGCGCTTGGCTTGGGCGGGACAAACCTTCTTTTTCTGCCAGCTGAAGAAAATCACTTAGTGTTTCTTTTTGCATTCTATCCTCAATAACAACATTTAATTGGTTCCAATAAGGTGCCAGCACACGTTCAAAAAGCTGATTTTGAATTTCGTTACCTTTTCCGTGCTCTTTCGTGCCAACTACCTGAGCTATTTCCTTCAGAGAAATGACACGCGGAGACCGTGCAAGCCTGTAGCCTCCTTTTGGCCCTCTTACACTGTCAAGAAGCTGTGCTCGCGAAAGGGCCTGCAAAATCGGCTCAATACCCCGCCTCATAAGACCATTTCGTTTTGCTATATCGGTTCCACTCACCACGCCTGATCGGCCAGCATAAAAGGCTACATCAAACATAATAGCTAAGGCTGTTAGGATTCTGTCTCTTTTAAGATACATTATGGCACTCTTTTGCAAAGAATAAGCTTTCTAAATCTTTTACCCGATTTGACACAGTAAAATAAAGAGAATACCATTTTTAAAAGTGCTATCAGCTATAAAATATGAGGGAATACACGAATGATTGATAATAACTTTTCCTCAAATTCTTCTTATTCATCCATTAAAAATTTATATGCTCCTGCACGGGGTCGTATTTATAACTCAGTGCTTGAGACGATTGGAGGCACACCCCTTGTGGCCCTAAATCGTTTGAGTGAAAAAAAAGGTCTCTCAAGACCTATTTTGTTGAAACTAGAATTTTTTAACCCCCTCGGTTCTGTTAAGGACCGCATTGGCTTAGCGATGATCCGCCAGGCTGAGGCTAAGAAAATTATATCTCCTCATAAATCAGTTTTAGTTGAACCGACTTCTGGCAATACTGGTATTGCCCTTACATTTGCCGCCGTTGCCTTGGGCTATAAAATCATTGTCACAATGCCAGAATCTGCCTCATTAGAGCGGCGGAAAATGATGACATTAATGGGCGCTGAGCTCGAATTAACTCCAGCCTCGCAAGGAATGTCTGGCGCTATCAAACGCGCTAAAGAGATTGTTGAAAGCTCGGAAAATGCCTGGATGCCTAGCCAGTTTGAAAACCAAGCTAATCCGCAAATTCATGCAGACACCACAGCCGAAGAAATCTGGATTGACACCCAAGGATCGGTAGATGTTATCGTTGCCGGATTGGGTACGGGAGGAACTGCTTCGGGCATTGCTCGAGCTTTGAAACCTCGTAAAGAGACATTAAAAATTTTTGGTGTTGAACCACTGGAAAGTGCTGTTATTAACGGCGATGATCCAGGTCCGCACGGAATTCAGGGTATCGGAGCAGGTTTTAAGCCCGAAACGCTCGATCTACCTCTTATTGATAAAGTTCTTACGTCATCTGAACAAGAAGCAATCGAAACCTCTCGCCTCTGTGCGCGCACTGAGGGGCTACCTATCGGTATTTCATCTGGGGCGGCCTTGCATGCTGCGATAGAATTAGCGAGGACGGGGGATTATGGAGATAAGGAGATAGTGGTGATAGCGCCGTCATTTGCTGAGCGTTATTTATCAACAAATTTGTTCAGTGGGATTTAACGTCAGGAAACCTCTGTTTATTTAGCCGAGGTTTTGGCTTTTCACGGTATATTGTTTATCGGCAATGGAGCCTGATTTCTCTAACATACGAACTGGGCTTGGTATAATATAGAGAGATTGGATGCGGGGATAGGACACTATCGACCCCACATTCAAAAATCGCAAAACCTCAATACTCCCAGAAACTCAACGAGTATGACGTTTCCTGCATGCATCACACATGTGTAACACGTCATGCTCATCTTCCTCTATTAAAAATAGCAGAGTGTCCCTTATGAAAATCGAGGATGAGCTATGTAAGAGGAAACACGCATAATAATTCTCGGGAAGACAAAATTTCTATTTTCTTCAACCATATCGTCGATAAAAGCCCTCAAACCTCACCGCCAACACCTTTAAACTTTTCAACAAAAGCAACAATTTTCTGAAAGACAGTCTGTTTTTTTGTAAGATACTGAGGATTTAGAGGGCTCATTTTCGGAAGCATTTCATTCAGCCCAGTCCCATTTTCACTGACAAAACCACGCTCTAAAGAAACGATAAGATAGCGTTTGGCCGCTTCTTCATTCAAATTTTCATCATGAATAAATTCTTGGGCCGCATGTTTCTGCTCAACCCGCGCAAACTCATAGAAGGCTTCCACAATATCAGCTTTGTCCGTTATATCGTCCAAGTTAGTCTGATTAATAAAATCAACAAACAAGCTTTCTTTTGCTCGGCTATCAAGGCTCGACCGAATAAGCCTGCGAACTTCTGTAATTAACTCTTCCGTGCTTTCGTTCTTTTTCTTACGCTCAAAGATCAGCTCCAGAATATAATCTAAATTAATCTCCTGCGTTTTTAAGAGATCAACTTCAAAAACAATATCATTCCAATTAGTGTCGGACGTTTCTTTCTCGTCAGATTGCTTCTCACGCCGTACTGATTCACGAATATCATTATAGGTAGACCGATAATCCTGCACGTCTCTTTGCATGGGCATCTTAACAGATCTGAGATCATCTAACTCCGTATCTGTTAGGTTATGCTCACTTTTGAATGTTTCAACAGCTTCAGAATCATGCAAATCAATTTCTTGCAATTCTTTTAAGCTGGTAAACTCATCATAATTTTGAAGAACATTTTCTGCCCTTAGATATTCACCAAAGAGCTTTGCAAAATCCTTTTTTTCTTTCTCTGATATAATTTTCTCAGGATTAGGAAATTTCTCTTTTAAATCTGAAACAATATCAGCAAAGCCTCGCTTCTTTTTACCGGTTTCCTCATCCACGTAACCTTCCATATAGTCTTTAAAGCTTTTTTCTAAAACAACATTCCTCGTGTTTTTATCCCCAAACAACGTAATCGCATCAATTGTGGCCTGCTCCAAGTCGCGAAATGTGACGATATTGCCAAAGCTTTTCGTTGCCCCATGAATACGATTTGTGCGTGAATATGCCTGTATCAAACCATGATAACGCAGATTTTTATCAACAAATAATGTGTTCAAGCTAGGCGCATCGAACCCTGTTAGGAACATCCCTACCACAATTAAAAGATCAACATCTCCAGAACGCACACGTTGAGCTAAGTCGCGATAATAATTCTGAAAGCCTTGGCTATCTACGCTAAATTTTGTCTTAAAAAAGCTATTATAATCTTCAACAGCATGCTCTAAAAATTCTTTCGCACTGCTATTCATTGCCGAGACATCAAAACTTTCGTCTTGAATGTCACCCAAGGCGTCTTGTTCTTCGTTCGCAGAAAATGAAAAAATTGTCGCGATTTTTAACTTTTTTTCGCTTGTTTCTTGTAATCGATTAAGCGTCTCATAATAAAGTTTCGCAGCATGAACATCACTCACCGCAAGCATTGCGTTAAAGCCACGCGCCCCCACTTGAAGACGATGCGTCTTTTGACGGAAGTTTTTTAATATATATCCCGATATTTCTTCAATCCGCTTTGGATGTTGCAAAGCTGTTTTATCTTCCGCAGCAATGAGCTTTTTCTCATTCTGCTCCGTCTCAAACGCCTGAAATTGCGGGCGGACATTATTGTAATCTACCTTAAATTTAAGAACTTTTTCATCTCGAATAGCATCAGTAATCACATAAGAATGAAGCTCATTGCCAAAAACACTTGCCGTAGTCTCCGCCCCTAAAGCATTTTCAGGAAAGATCGGTGTCCCTGTAAAGCCAAATTGATAGAACTTTTTAAATCTCTTCTTTAGATTCTTTTGCGCTTCACCAAATTGGCTCCGATGGCATTCATCAAAGATAAAAACGACTTGCTTATTATATATCGGTAATTCATCTGCATTTTTAATCAGATTATTAAGCTTTTGAATGGTGGTCACAACGATTTTATTATCGTTCAACTCCAGATTCCGCTTAAGACCTGCCGTGCTCTCTGAGCCATTCACACTATCGGGAGAAAAACGTTGATATTCCTTCATTGTTTGATAATCGAGGTCTTTTCTATCCACGACAAAAAAGACCTTATCAATAAACTTTAAATCTGTGACTAAGCGCGCTGCTTTAAAGCTAGTCAGCGTTTTCCCCGACCCTGTCGTATGCCAAATATACCCGCCACTGTCAGGCTTGCTCCAATTTTTGGCTTCATAGGAGCTCTTCACTTTCCATAAAATACGCTCACTCGCCGCAATCTGGTAAGGGCGCATCACTAATAATGTATTGCTGCTGTCAAAAACAGAATAATGCAGCATAACTTTAAGAAGAGTATTTTTTTGGAAAAATGTTGCCGTAAAATCTTTTAAATCTTTAAGTAATTCATTATTGGACTTTGCCCAATTCATCGTAAAGTCAAAGCTGTTTTTATCGCGCTTTGTGGTGTTCGCAAAATAGCGTGTATCTGTCCCGTTTGAAATCACAAATATTTGGAGATATTTATAAAGAGAATTATCGCTATTAAAGCTCTCTTTGCTATAGCGATGCACCTGATTAAAGGCTTCGCGGATCGCCACTCCCCGCTTTTTCAGCTCTACCTGAACAAGAGGCAAGCCATTTACCAAAATGGTCACATCATAACGATTAAGATGCTTCCCTCGCTGTTCAAACTGGTGAACGACCTGCATCTTGTTACGCGAAATGACCTTTTTATCCACAAGATGGATATTGCGAATTTTTCCGTCATCAAAAATGAAATCATAAATATAATCGTCATGAAGCTTTCGCGTCTTATCGACAATATTCTCGCTCGGTTTATCTAAATACTCCCCAACAAAACGCATCCATTCTTTATCTGTAAAAGAAACATTATTTAATTGTTGAAGCTGTGTCCGGACATTAGCCAGCATATCATCTTGGCTTTTAAGGTTGATACGCTCATAACCTTGTTGCTCCAAATCATGAAGCAATTCACGCTCTAAATCAGCTTCACTCTGATAGCTTCCGTCTGTCTGTTTTTCTGAAATATAACGATCTAAAACGATAAATTGATTGGTTTCTGCAATCGGTGTCGTTTTCTTAATCATTATTTTTTACTCCCGACCGGAAATAGCCATAACGATTCAGATTTTCTAGCAAGATAGACAGCATGTTTCTTTCATGCTCTGCTAAGCTTACAACTGTTTCACCTGAAAGCCTACTATGAGAATAAAAATTCAATAACTTTTGAGCATAGGACTCTTGAGGGGATGGCAGCAAATCAGTCCATTCTCTATATCCTAAGAAGCTAGCTGTTTTCTCGTATAAATTGCGTAATAACATTGCATGATGTTTTCCCAACTCATTCTTCTTATGTGCTTCGTCGAGGATACTTTTAATGTGTAAATGATAAGAAAAACTCTGATTACTATTTCCCCACTTTTCTTTCAAAGAAAATTTCCCCGTACCATCTCGATCCAACAAAAATCCCTTTTTAGAGGACAATTTATTTAATTCCTGATAAAGTACGTTATAGAAAAAGGCATTATGAGTAGTAACAATAAATTTTAGTTCTTTTCCCTTAATTCCTTTTTTAATAAGTTCAGCCGTATCAATAGCCATCTCTATAAGATGATTTTCATCCAAGGAACTTATCGGGTCATCAATAAAAATATATTTTAATTGGCTAAATTTATTTAGCGAAGAATCATCTTCTTCTTCCTCAATTTCACTGATGATTTCTTCTATTAAAGCATAAAAAATGCTCCATATAAAAATACTCTCCTCTCCTTTTGAAATCTTAACTATTTTTTTCCCACGTTCATCACCTCCTGCAAAATAAAATGTAACTCCATCAAAATTTTCATCAAAATCAGCGGTTATCTTACTATTTATATATTTCTGGACAATTTCCTTAACAGCTTCTCCTTTTCCCTGATCCTGCAATATCCATTTTGTAAATATGTTAGAATGAATTTTGAGCTTCGGATTATCATTTAAATCTTTATCCCAGTAGAACAAATCTTCTGTAAACGAATTATAATATAATATTTCATCAAAATATAACGATGATATTTCATCATGCTCATCATCTTTTATATTTTTTCTTGTAGAAATAAATTTAACAAACTCTTTTGAGAGGCGTGTCTTCCCCGTTCCATTAAACGCATAGATCAATTGTGCTTTTAAGTTGTTATCTTTTAAACGCTGCGCTACATCCAAAAGCGAAGCATCTAAGAGATCTGGGACTTTTTCCTCTGCCATAGTATTTTCTTCTTCAGCTTACGCTTTTTCTGGCTTCGGAAAATTTAGCAACATATCCCGATAATATTCGTACTGTTTCTGACGCAGCTTAATCTCACGTGGCAACCCTTCACTAATAGAGTGCGTCAACGCGTCAAACTTATCGAGGATCGACACAATGCGTTCTTGTTCTGATAGTGGGGGTATGGGATAGGAATTTTAGAGACCTGATGACTCATTAACTTGGGATTACCCATACCAGTATAGACATGTTTTTTTGCTTCAATTGAAAGCCAATAAAATAAAAATTTGTGTAATAAAAAATGTACATTCTTTATTTCAATAAGGCCGCAAACATTAGTTATTGAAAATTTCCCCTTTCTATAAAAAACGGTTCCTGCATTAGCTCCATCGGTAGTCCAACTTACATACTCACCATCAAAGTCAAAGTTATCTGTATTACCAATCTTCCCATTACGGGCTGTCTGCGAACTATAAACAGGATAAGGGCCATAATTATCAAATAAATAATTTTTTGACATAACACGCCCCCGCTTTAAAGTAGCCACTTCCCCCAGCGACTTCCATTCAACATCAGCGCCGAACTGTAATAATTTCTCGCGATAGTAGTTGTACTGTTTTTTACGTGCTGTAAGCTCGACCCTAAGCTCGACCCTAAGCTCGGCTGTAAGGGCTGTGAATGTGTCTAGAATCTGGACTATTTTAGATTGTATATGTAGCGGGAGGATGGGGATTTCTATCTTTTCAAGATATTTTGACGTTACGGATTTTACAATAGTTCCGTTTCCCAAAAAAGAAACTGTATTAAGATAGTAATATAAATATTTATTCAAAATGCAGTTCTTTAATATCAACCCTCTCAAATCTTGATTTATCGCAATATCATCTCCAGCAATCTTAACTTTTCCTGGTGAAATTTTGATCGCCACTATAAGAGAACCTTTTGGAATTAAGTTCGATGAACTTTTCTTAAGACCCTCGTCAGTAATATAATTACGTGTTCTCTCAACAAATGCATCATCAATGCTCAAATCGCCAACGGATGCCCATGGAATTGTACCACTCCAATACGCCTGCTCTGCTTTAGAGGGCGTTCCACCTCCTATATTCGCTATGAGCACCTCTCCCAGCGGCTTCCACTCGACCTCAACACCTTCAAGCAGCTTTTCCATATAACGCATATGGGCCTTCATGCCGTCACCTCATCGCCTTCAATCTCTGCGACGATCGCATCAATATCAGACCGTAACTGATCAATCTTGGCCACAGTCGTAAGAAGTTCCGCATTGAGCTCGGTAATATCAATCACCTCCCGCGTATCTTCTGCCTCGACGTAACTGCTGACCGATAAATTATAGTCATTGGCCTGAATATCTTCAAAACGCACTGACTTTGCGATGTATTCTTTATCTTTTTTGCTTGCAAATAACTCAAGAATTTCAGAAATATGCTTATCTGTAAGAACGTTATTATTCGTCTCTTTTTTAAAGAACTTGCTGGCATCAATAAATTGCGTATCCATATCCTTTTTATTCTTAGCAAGAACAAGGATGTTCACGGCAATTGTCGTTCCGTAAAATAAGTTTGGCGCAAGAGAGATCACGGTTTCTACATAGTTATTGTCAACCAGATATTGACGAATTTTCTTCTCTGCCCCCCCTCGGTAGAAAATCCCGGGGAAACACACGATCGCCGCTCGCCCTTTGCTTGAAAGATAACTAAGCGCATGGAGCACAAAGGCAAAATCAGCTTTTGATTTAGGAGCAAGCACACCCGCCGGTGCAAATCGCTCATCATTGATTAATGTTGGATCATCCGACCCAACCCATTTGACAGAATAAGGAGGGTTAGAGACGATTGCATCAAAGGGCTTATCTTCTCCAAAATGAGGATCAATCAGCGTATTGCCCAGTTGGATATTAAACTTATCATAGTTAATATTATGCAGAAACATATTCATACGCGCGAGATTATAGGTTGTATGATTAATTTCTTGCCCAAAAAATCCATCTTCAATCAGATGCTCATCGAACTGCTTTTTAGCCTGTAATAAGAGCGATCCTGACCCACAGGCAGGGTCATAGATTTTGTTCACTTTCTTCTGATTATGCACAACAAGCTGGGCAATGAGCTTAGAGACATTCTGCGGGGTAAAGAATTCCCCTCCTGACTTCCCCGCATTGGCAGCGTAATTGCCAATCAGGAATTCATAGGCATCGCCGAACACATCAATTTGATGACCATCAAATGCCCCAAAGTCTATTTTTTCTACGCCTTTAAGAATATGTGCAAGGCGCGCATTTTTATCTTTTACCGTATTGCCTAAGCGATTGCTTGTTGTATCAAAGTCAGCAAAAAGCCCTTTAATATCATTCTCCGAGGGAAAGCCTTGGGCCGAGCTTTCAATGGAGGTAAATATATCGGCAAGCATGGTGTTAAGCTCGTTATTTGTCCCAGCATCTCTCGCAACATTTTTAAAAAGTTGGCTAGGATAGATAAAGTATCCCTTTGTTTTAATCGCATCAGCTTTAATTTCTGGTGTGATGACAGTATCAGGAAGATCCGCATATGTGATGCTTTCATCTCCTCCTTCAATATAATCTGAAAAATTCTCACTGATGTACCGATAAAAAAGCGTACCTAATACATATTGCTTAAAGTCCCAGCCATCCACAGCACCACGCACATCATTCGCAATCTGCCAAATCTGATTTTGTAACGCTTGACGTTGCTGGGAACTTATCATCTGAAAAACTCTCTCTTAAAACGTGCCGACCAATTCTTGTCGGAACCTTTTTACTACACGCAAAAACACGCTCAAAACAGTGACTAAAACATTTCTCTCAATCTTTTGCTTCTCTCTTCAGAGATATCCTCTAAGATTCTTACACCTTCTTCTGAAAGCTTATGATCGCAGGGTATATCGTTAAGGGCACCATGAAGAGCGATCTCATTTTTGAAAGTCTGAGACCCCGTGACCCCAAGGGCGGACCAGCCTTTTGCTTTGGCTGACAAGATTATTTCCCGAGCGGTTCTGGGCTTAATATCCCCCAATTGGGCAGGTCATCCGCTCTCCATAATCTCTGAACTGATCGCCTTTTTTCAGTCTGACCGTGATATGCCCGTTCTCTACCTCCACCCATGACGTGGCACGCACTAGTCGTTCAGCCCCCGTCATAACAACCATGATAATAAGCGAGTATTCGTTTTTCTCTATAGGCTATATTCCTAGAAACGGGGTCACACACATCATTCCGTGGGAAGATATCTTCAAAATAGGATCGGTCTAAAGAAGTACAAAGTTGTAAGTGTAATTATGATCGGGCTCGGCATGAGAAAAACTTGTTGAACTGTTATTGAAGAGCTTTCGGCTCCTGGTCATGACGTATCTCGTCTGTGTGGGCTGCTCTCATATTTTATCGTTTGGGGCGTCGTTCCGCCGTCCTCTCCCTTCTAAGCTTTGTTAATGATCAAGCTGTTTCACCAGAACCTCGCTATGAAAACACTTTAAATTTCGTACCGAACTTAACTGTGCACGTGTTTTCAACGATACCTATGCTCTTACGGAATTCTTGATGCTGCGCATCAAGCTTTTCAAGACAATTTCTATGGCTGTTAGACGCTTAACGTTACTCAATTCGAGTTCGACAAGCTGACTAAGCATGTCTTGTAAAAGCTGGATCGGGTTGGTATCGACTTGCTCTGTCCCGTCCCCGCCCTTCATGGGCACCAAAAGTTCCTCGGACGCTTAGGCGACTTTGCTGCTCTGATGAATAATCTCTTGCGTGTTTCTGAGCAGCCTGTCGCCCAATGTGTAGGACGTTTTCTTGCCGGACTGTTCGGGTTTGGGCGGGATCGGCTTCTTGCTCGCATTACGCATATTATGTCGAAGAAGTTCACCCACTCCCGGCTGAGCAAACATCTCCAACATACGAGAAATCTTTTCCCCCGAATATTCACGCACCGGTCTCATCTCCGTAGATAACACCGCCTTCTGCAACGCTCTTAATGAGCTATCGCGTGTGATTTTACCACTTTGTTTTATATAGTCATGAAATGTCGCTAAGACCGAAGCCACGAGTTGACACGCTATAGTCACATCAGCCGTTTTTTAAAGAGACGACGACTTCCTTACCCAAAACAGATACATGCTCTATTCCGATACGCGTACAAAAATAGAGGGCCTTACGTCGTCTGACGACATAAGATGGCATGGTCTGTTTCATAGGCCAACGCGTAACACAGGAAGCGTAAAATGCTTCTTGGAACGGCAAACTACTACAATGTAGAAAATATGGGAGGTATTGTGTAATTTTTATATTTTTATACGGAAGTATTTTATTGGAAGTATATATAGATTGATAATAAGAGAGAGAGTAACAGATCATATAGATATGAGATAGGAATCTGTCAGAGCTATTGGATGCGGGGGTAGGATTTGAACCTACGACCTTCAGGTTATGAGCCTGACGAGCTACCGGGCTGCTCCACCCCGCGGGGGTGGGTAAAGAGTTGGGTGAGCGAGGGGACCTGGCGGCGACCGACTTTTCCGCACCTTAAGGTGCAGTATCATAGGCGCTAAGGGTTTTTACGGCCGAGTTCGGGATGGGATCGGGTCTAATCCCCTTGCCATAGCCACCAGGTCTTCCCGCTCACCCTAACAAAGTTAGGTCTGAGGAGAAGTTGTTAGTGTGTTTTTGAGTAAAAGATGACTGTGCATGTGTTTTGATGTGTGAGAGATATGAGCGATTAGGATCAGTTAGCTCAGCATGTTACCACACTTACACACCTGACCTATCAACGTCCTGGTCTTGGACGGCTCTATGAGACCTTGTTTTAAGGCTGGTTTCCCGCTTAGATGCTTTCAGCGGTTATCCATTCCGAACTTAGCTACCCGGCTGTGCCACTGGCGTGACAACCGGTGCACCAGAGGTTCGTTCATCCCGGTCCTCTCGTACTAGGGACAAATCCTCTCAAGTCTCTTACACCCACGGCAGATAGGGACCGAACTGTCTCACGACGTTCTAAACCCAGCTCACGTACCACTTTAATCGGCGAACAGCCGAACCCTTGGGACCTGCTCCAGCCCCAGGATGTGATGAGCCGACATCGAGGTGCCAAACCTCCCCGTCGATGTGGACTCTTGGGGGAGATCAGCCTGTTATCCCTAGAGTACCTTTTATCCGTTGAGCGATGGCCCGTCCACGTGGAACCACCGGATCACTATGGCCGACTTTCGTCTCTGCTCGAGCTGTCACTCTCGCAGTCAGGCGGGCTTATGCCATTGCACTCGACAGTCGGTTTCCGACCGACCTGAGCCCACCATCGCGCGCCTCCGTTATCCTTTAGGAGGCGACCGCCCCAGTCAAACTGCCTGCCATGCAGGGTCCCGGACCCAGCTAATGGGCCGCGGTTAGACATCAGAAAAAGTCAGGGTGGTATTTCAAGATTGGCTCCACACAGACTGGCGCCCATGCTTCATAGCCTCCCACCTATCCTACACAGAATTTTCCTGATGCCACTGCAAAGCTGCAGTAAAGGTTCATAGGGTCTTTCCGTCTGACCGCGGGTACCCCGCATCTTCACGGGGAATTCAATTTCGCTGAGCCGATGCTGGAGACAGCGGGGAAGTCGTTACGCCATTCGTGCAGGTCGGAACTTACCCGACAAGGAATTTCGCTACCTTAGGACCGTTATAGTTACGGCCGCCGTTTACCGGGGCTTCAATTCAATGCTCTCACATCTCCTCTTAACCTTCCGGCACCGGGCAGGCGTCAGGCCCTATACGTCATCTTTCGATTTCGCAGAGCCCTGTGTTTTTACTAAACAGTCGCTACCCCCTGGTCTGTGCCACCCATAAATGGTTGCCCACTCATGGGTCTCGTTTATCCCGAAGTTACACGAGCAATTTGCCTAGTTCCTTCAGCATCGTTCTCTCAAGCGCCTTGGTATACTCTACCAGTCCACCTGTGTCGGTTTCGGGTACGGTCTATTCGCTAGAGCTATTTCCCGGAATGGTCCAAAAGCCAGGTCAATCCATTAAGACCTGACAACATTTCTCATTCGTCACTTCTAGCAGGCCCAGGAATATTTACCTGGTTCCCATCGACTACGGCTTTCGCCCTCGCCTTAGGGCCGGCTCACCCTGCGTGGATTAACCTTGCGCAGGAACCCTTGGACTTTCGGCGACAGTGTTTCTCGCACTGTTTGTCGCTACTCATGTCAGCATTCTCGCTTCTGATACCTCCAGAGAGGGTCACCCCGTCTCCTTCTCAGGCTTACAGAACGCTCCGCTACCGCGCATATCTTAAATATGCACCCACAGCTTCGGCACGTGGCTTGAGCCCCGTTACATTTTCGGCGCAGGGTTTCTATTAGACCAGTGAGCTATTACGCTTTCTTTAAAGGATGGCTGCTTCTAAGCCAACCTCCTGGTTGTTTTGGAATCCCCACATCCTTTCCCACTTAGCCACGATTTAGGGGCCTTAGCTGGTGGTCTGGGCTGTTTCCCTCTCGACAATGGACCTTAGCACCCACTGTCTGTCTGCTGCGCTAATACTCCTTCGGTATTCGGAGTTTGGTTAGGTTTGGTAAGGCTTTGGGCCCCCCTAGCCCATCCAGTGCTCTACCCCCGAGGGTAATACGCAACGTTCTACCTCAATAGATTTCGCGGAGAACCAGCTATCTCCGAGTTTGATTGGCCTTTCACCCCTAGCCACAGCTCATCCCCGACTTTTTCAACAGGCGTGGGTTCGGCCCTCCAGTACGTGTTACCGCACCTTCAGCCTGGCCATGGCTAGATCACTCGGTTTCGGGTCTTCTACCAGTAACTATGTCGCCCTATTCAGACTCGCTTTCGCTACGCCTACACCTATCGGCTTAAGCTCGCTAC
>NZ_CP047652.1:0-25000 GCF_009906835.1 Aristophania vespae | reverse complement strand
TTCCAACTTTTCTAAAATTTTGGAGCTTTCTCCACCAGGGTCAACGACCACGGCCTCTCCTGTATCTGACATCAAAATTGTACAATTTTGACGCAGGGGCGTCACGGGCACGACACAAACTTGCAATGTCATATTCTTACCTTACTCTTTTACCAAAATCTCCAAAGGGGTAAGTTTTCATTCTCCGAAAGTGGTCTTTATCGTGAGAAAAAGGCATCTACCCCACAAGATTTACCCTTAATATAAGGTTTTAAACCATGAGTCGCATCATTCGTACTGAAACAAATTCTATAGTTTCAAAAGCCGTGGAATATCACGGGTTCATTTTTACCCAAGGTGTGGTTTCCAATGATTTAACGTTGAATATAGAAGGGCAGGTAAAAAATATATTTCAGCAACTTGATGACGTTCTTGAAATACATGGCACAGATAATTCGCGTATTTTACAAGCACAAATATGGCTCAAAAATATAAATGACCGTGATGTATTTAATAAATTATGGGAAAAATGGCTTCCAGCTAATCAGGCACCAGCAAGAGCATGTGTACAAGCAACATTAGCTGATGAACGCATATTAGTGGAAGTGATGCTTACGACAACCAAGTAACAAATAGGTTACAAGGAGGATATTAAGCCTATAATTGCAATTATTTAAGGAATTTAAGGCAATTTTCTGAGTTGAACTTGTTGCCTGTTATAGCTTGTATCTGTTATCTTCCCGGCCGATCATTAAAAGTGGAAAGACCGCTGGTATTGTAAGGAAGAGCATGATGCATCAACGTGGAAAGAGTTTGTTTTTTTCTTTTTTAGTACTTTCTACGCTTGTATCATGGTCTTCCGCTCAGGCAGTAACAAAGTCCCGCTCTCATTCCCACTCTACACGTACCCACCACGTAACACGTCACATAACACACCATGTGCGCCATACACGCCGCACTAGACATAGAAGAGTCATTCAGTGTGTAGCTTTTGTGCAGCAAAGTACTTCTTTTAAGATTCATGGTAATGCTCGTGATTGGTGGAACCGTGCAAAAGGTCTTTATGCTCGCGGCAATCTTCCTGAAGAAGGAGCTGTCCTTAGCTTCCGCGGTACGCGCCACATGCCATTAGGTCATGTTGCTGTTGTTCGTTCTATAATTAACAGCCGCACGATTTATATTGATCAATCTCATTGGGGAACTAACGGCATTAGCCGCAATGTTCGGGTTGTTGATGTTTCTGCTAATAATGACTGGAGTGCGGTCCGCGTTGCCCTGCGCAGCAACGGTAACCGTCTAGGAAGTATCTACCCTACACACGGCTTTATTTATGCGCGCCCAGAAAAAGCGCCATCCGTTGTTAAACATTCTACCCTCATCGCGGCGAATGAGAATTTCAGCAATGAAACAGCCTCTTTGCCTGACAGTAATACATCTGTTTTTGAGACAGACGCTCCTAATCGTGGTTTGCGGTAAGGCTAATTTCGCTTAATCTGGACGCCCTGCCCTATGGTAAGGGTGTCCATTATTTATACATTGAGCTCTAAAAATCTGTTCGGCCAGTAAAACACGAACCAGCATATGTGGCCATGTCATACTACCAAATGATATTAAAAGATCAGCACGATGTGTCACCGCTGAGTCCAGGCCTTCAGCACCACCGATAAGAAAACAAATTTCTTTTCCTGACACTGTCCAATTTTGCAAATTAGCCGCGAACTCTGTGCTGGAAAGATTTCTGCCACCTTCATCTAATGCGACAATAAAAGCGTTGTCTGGACAGGCTGCCAGGAGGGAATCGGCTTCGCGGCGCTTTTGTTCTAGAGCCGCGCCTTTTGCCTGAGGAACCTCGACGAGATCCAATTTGGGGCGCAAACGTTTTTGATAACGCGTTAGTAAATCACGCTCAGCCCCATCTTTAAGGCGACCAACAGCAATTAATTTCATAATGATCTCTAAAGCGAAGACCCTATGACTTGTTCGCTATCGGCCTGCTCAAAATCATCGCCCCACATACGCTCAAGAGCGTAAAGCCCACGACTCTCCGGCATAAAGAAATGAACGACGATATCACCGGCATCCATCAGGACCCAGTCGCTACCATTCTCACCCTCAATATGCATCGAACCTAAACCAGATTCTTTAAGGCGACGCTCTAAGTGAGTAGCCATTGAGGTGATTTGACGTGGTGATAAACCGCTAGCGATAACCATTTTATCAGCAAAGCTAGCACGCTTATTAATATCAAGCACAACAACATTCTCAGCCTTGTCTTCATCAAGACTTGCTAAAATAAGCTCTAATTTGCTCTCTAGCGCCTGAGCAAAAGCTTCATCGGAAGAAGCTTTATCATTTTGTATAACGTCAGTGATCTTTTTTACTCCTGTTGTGATGGGGATTAAACTGCCCCGATTCTCTTATATATGTAGAAGATATAGGATTCTGAGCCGTTGAAAGAAATGACCAGCACGGCATTATTTTCTCATTTAAAATCGTAGCGGCCTGACGCGCAACACGCCGGTGCCTTCTCATGGCAGAAGACGCCTTGCCTCTCAAAGCAGGCATAATAGTGTTAGGTCTGGGGAAAATGGCAATTGGTATGATTTTTGCCAGATACTGCCAGCGCTTCCACTGCGAAAATTGTGCAAACCCGTCGCTCCCCATAAGCCAGACGAATCGAATATTGGGATAAAGCTTTTTCAACTTTAATACTGTTCGCCATGTAAAACGTTCTTTTAAACGAAATTCAATATCCGTAGCGATAATATGTTTTCCATCTGCTATCGACTGTGCTGTCGCCAGTCTTTGAGCAAAAGGCGCCATCATTCTGGCTGATTTAAGGGGATTTCCTGGAGAAACGAGAAGCCATACCTGATCTAGTTGAAGTGATTTTAAAGCCTGTTGAGCGATTTGTTTATGGCCCTCATGCGCAGGGTTAAAAGACCCTCCCAAAAGCCCTACGCGAATCCTACGTTTATCACCCCAGGGGGAAAGATAGGAATTCTTAAAGAGCTTTTTAAGGTGAGGGTTAATCACTATAAATTTCGCAAAACTATGAGAGGAGCGCCAACTTATACGTTAAAGCGGAATAAGAGTACGTCACCATCTTGTACAACATATTCTTTTCCTTCAATACGTAACTTTCCGGCTTCACGCGCTCCTGACTCCCCCTGATGATTAATATAATCATCATAAGCAATAGTTTCACATGCAATAAAACCACGCTCAAAGTCGTTATGGATTACGGCGGCTGCCTGAGGAGCCTTTGTGCCTGCCGTGATCGTCCAAGCGCGCGTTTCTTTTGGACCAACGGTGAAGTAGGTCCGCAACCCTAATAATTTATACCCAGCAGCAATAACGCGGTCCAGGCCACTATTTGTTAAGCCAAGACCTTCGAGAAATTCGCCTCTTTCTTCTTCGGGAAGCTGACTGACTTCGGCCTCAATAGCTGCTGAAACGATAACGACGCCAGCACCTTCGGCTTCTGCACGTTTCCTCACAGCCTCTGAATAATCATTCCCTGTAGCAGCAGATGACTCCTCTACATTACATACATAGAGAACCGGTTTTGTCGTCATGAGTTGAAGACGGTCTGCTTCAACTTCCTTACCTGAAGGTACAGCTGTGCGAGCAGGCTTACCCTCTTGCAAGGCAGCAATAAGAGGTTCCATCAACTCAAGCTGTGCCTGAGCTTCACGGTCATTACCTCGTGCTTTTTTCTGTAAATTAACCTGACGCCGTTCCAAACTCTCCAGATCAGCCAACATAAGTTCTGTTTCGATAATGTCGGCATCCCTGACGGGATCAACACCCCCTTCTACGTGGGTAATATCATCATCATCAAAACAGCGCAGAACATGTATGATTGCGTCAACTTCGCGGATATTGGCCAAAAACTGGTTACCCAACCCTTCTCCGCGAGATGCGCCACGGACAAGGCCAGCAATATCTACAAATTCAAGGCTCGTAGGCACTAATTTTTGTGATTTACCCACACGGGCCAAAACCTCTAAACGTGGATCTGGCACAGCAACACGGCCCGTATTAGGTTCAATCGTACAAAAAGGATAATTTGCGGCCTGTGCTGACGCTGTTTGCGTCAAAGCGTTAAATAACGTTGATTTACCGACATTTGGGAGACCAACAATCCCGCAATTAAATCCCATTCTCGCTCTCCCTCTTATCCTTCAGTTAAAGCTGTTTTGAAAGACGTGTTAATCCAGTAATTATCGAAATGAATTTATAACGAAAAAACTCAATATCAGTTTGCATTTTTTAATAACGAAACTTTAGTCATAAAAGCCTCAGGCTCATCGCGTGCTAATAAAGGTGCTGCCTGCGCTATAGCATCAAGCCAATCGGACAATATGGGCCGCTCTGTAGCAGAAAAATCTCCCAAAACATGACCGGTTACGCGCTCTTTTTGTCCAGGATGCCCAATACCCATTCTAATCCGCCAATAATTTGGCCCAGAAAGACAGCGATCCATAGAGCGCAAGCCATTATGACCTGCCGCACCGCCTCCTGATTTAATCCGTAACCGCCCAAAAGCCAGATCTAATTCATCATGGAAGGCTGTAATATCATTAAGTGGAATTTTATAAAAACGAGCCGCCTGCTGAACACTATCACCAGAAAGATTCATATATGTTTGCGGCTTTAGGAGAAGAATTTTTCTTCCCTCTATATGACCCTCAGACGTTTGGCCCTTAAAGCGCTGACGCCACGGAGAAAAACCGTGGCGCTCAGCTATGGCATCAACTGCCATAAAGCCAATATTATGCCGATTGCGACTCATCTCAGGCCCAGGATTACCAAGACCAACCCAAAGTTTCACAATCGGATAACTCCTCTATAACTTACTCAGCTGAAGCTGCGTCTGTCGCAGCGTCTTCAGAGGCTTCTTCAACGTCTTCATCAACTGTTGGAGCAGCAATAGAAGCAACGACGAAATTTTCAATCTGTAAAACTGGTGTGCTGTGTTCTGTTCCCTGAAGATCTTCCCAGCGAACATTATCACCAATATCAAGATTGCTTAGATCAACAGTGAAGTGCTCAGGAATATGATCAACATCAACCTGAACTTCAACATTGTGTCGTGCTATGTTTAAAACGCCGCCACGTTTGATACCGGGGGCTTCTTCATCACCATTAAAGACAATATTGACTTGAACGGTGACTTTTTGGCCAGGAACAAGGCGCAAGAAGTCAATATGAAGAGGAGCGTCAGTTACAGGGTGAAACTGAATGTCGCGAATCAGAGCGCGGACAGCCTTACCACCGACCTGGAACTGAAATAGACGAGACTGCCAACCTTCACGGTGCAGTTCTTTCATAATGATACGAGGATCAATTGAGATTAGGTTAGGCTCTTGCTTACCGCCATAAACTACGCCTGGTACCAGGCCAGCTCTTCTTGTAGCACGCGCTGCCCCCTTACCTGCTTTCGCGCGCTCGGAGATCTCAAGTGTCGTTAATTTTGCCACGTTTTACGCTCCTGCGTTTACTAAACTAAAAACTTCATAGAGCCTCCAGGGGTGCTCTTATGTGCGTTCGCCCTAGCGCAAAATGAGCAAAAAGACAAACTTTTACTTTTCTAAAGCGCTATATTACGCAACTGAATGGCGGATACCTGCCTGCCTGTAGCACTATTTCCGGCCAGAAAAGACCGCCTATAACTAAAAAATCGGTCATCAGAGACTGTATCCAGCGCAAGATTTTCTACAGAATCCACCCCATTTTGAGTCAAACACTGAACACAAAACCCGGGCAAATCGAACATAAATTGTCGCTCTTGCTTCAACGCTTTGAAAAAATCTCCCGCTTTGGGATGCTTTTCTAAAACTTCGTCACGCATATTTGCGGAAATTTCATAGGATTTCGGCCCAATACAAGGCCCAATTGCGGCTTTAATATTGGTCGCTCCTAAAGAGCGCATTTGGTGCATAGTCTCTTCTAAAATACCATTAACTGCGCCACGCCACCCTGCATGAGCTGCCCCAATGATTTTTCCATCGCCTGAAGAGAAAAGAACAGGAGCACAATCTGCTGTTGTAATTGTAAGAACAAGATTAGGGACGTTTGTTACCAGCCCGTCAGCTTCCGGCAAAGAAGAAAGAGGCCAAAGTGGAGTCTCATCCCTAACGACAAAGACTTCACGACCATGAACTTGTTTCAGCGCTAAAAACTTGGCGTCTGTCACGTCGAAATACTGCGCCATTAAACGACGATTTTCTTTAATAGCAGCCGGATCATCGTCCGTTGTAGCGCCGCCATTTAGTTCAGCATATCGCCCTGTAGAAACACCTCCTAAACGTGAAAAGAAACCATGCCTTACATTAAGGTTTGAGGCTTTAAAAGGGGCAGGACTCTTTATCATGGATCAGTCTTTCTTAGAGCGGTTTTTCGGTAAAGGGTGCCCTTTTCAAAGCTACGATCATTAGAATAAGGCCAATCAAAATCATAGGAAGACACAGCACTTGCCCCATCGTAATTCCGCCCGGAAGAAATCCAATATTGGCATCTGGTTCACGGAAAAACTCACAAAAGGCTCGCGCTGTTCCATAACCTAATAAAAACAGTCCAGAAAGAAAGCCTGCATGAGACCGAACTTTCTGATTTTTTGCGGCTAGCAACATTATTATAAAGAGCAAGACGCCCTCTGTAAGAGCTTCATAAAGCTCGGATGGGTGCCTAGGTATGGGACCAGCGTTAGGAAAAACCATTACCCAAGGCAGGTGAGCTGTTGTTGTCCTACCCCAAAGCTCACCATTAATAAAATTGGCGCACCGGCCCAAAGCAAGACCAATAGGCACAACAGGCACAATACGATCAGCAAAACCCAAAAAGGACAGTTTTTTGCGCCAGCAAAAGAAAGCCATAGCCAAAATAACGCCAATGGCCCCTCCGTGAAAAGACATTCCGCCTTTCCAGGTTTGCAGGATTTCTAAAGGATGAGACGCATAATGAAGGGGCCTATAAAAAAGGACATATCCCAGGCGCCCCCCAAGCAAGACTCCTAAAACAGCATAAAATAGAAAGTCGTCAACTAATAATGGTGTCGCAACTTTTGGTGTTTTTTGACAGAGTCGCTTGGCCAGCGGCAAAGCCAAAATAAAAGCCGCGATATAAGCCAGAGCGTACCAGCGTACCAGCAGAGGACCAATATGAAACGCTACAGGATCAAAATTGGGGAAAATTAATGGGTCGCTCAAAGATAATAATTCCCTTGCTTTAGATAATGATCAATATAGCATCTGATCCCTTCTTCCAGCGATGTGAAGGGCTTTTGATAACCTGCATTCCGCAAGGCCTGCATATTGGCACAAGTAAATGATTGATATTGCGCCCTCAAAGAGGAAGGCATGTCTATAAATTCAATATCTCTTCCGCGATGACAAGCATCACAAACTGCCAAGGCCAAATCAAGATATGTCCGGGCAACGCCTGAGCCACAATTAAACAAACCACTCACCTGTGGATTTTTTAAAAGCCAAATCATTACATCGACGGCATCTTTAACCCAGATAAAATCTCGTCTTTGACCTCCATCTGCCAAACCGGGAACGGTTGAGCGAAAAAGGCGTGCCGACTCACCCGAGCTGACTTCGTCATATTTCACTTTCACGACAGAAATCATAGAATCTTTGTGATATTCATTTGGGCCGTAAACATTGAAAAATTTCAGCCCAACCCACTGGGGCGGACAAGGTTCGCCTGCACTAACCGTGTCAGCAACCCACAGATCAAATGCCTGCTTTGACCAACCATAGAGATTTAATGGCTTTAAGTTCCTTATAGACTCTATACCGTCTTTAAAATCTTCTGGTTGATTAGCAGCTCCGTAGGTCGCAGCAGATGACGCATAAATAAAAGGAACATGATTTACGGCGCACCATCGCCACAAACGCTGTGAAAGAGCAACGTTAGTTGCCCAGACGAGATCTCCCTCTCGGGCAGCTGTTGTGCTAATAGCTCCCATATGAAAAACAGCCTTAACACCGACAGCTTTTTCTAAAAAGCCAGGGAGGGCTTCAGGAGAAATAATCTGATAAGGAGGATGAGCTGCTAAATTTCGCCATTTTCCTTGGCTACGCAGACGATCGACAATAATTGTCCTCTCCCCCTCTTTAAAGAGAGCTGCTTGAAGACACGAACCAATGAATCCGGCACCGCCAGTTACGATAATCATTCTTTCTGTATAGTCTGGGATAAGAAAGGTTCCAACATATTCATTATCTTGGTTTAAAAGAATTCTATATATTTTAAGAGGAAAATTTATGGTTGATCGCCCCCGCATTTTTGATGACCTTGCTGGCATAGCCGGAACGGCCTTTTCTGCTTTCTCTGGAGCCAGAGAAGAATTACATGCTCTCATCCGCAGTCGCATTGATGAAGTTTTATATTCATTAGACCTTGTGCGCAGAGAAGAGTTTGATGCTGTTCAAGAAATGGCTAGTCGTGCTCGCCAATCTCATATTGAAACAGCAGACCGACTTACGGCCCTGGAAAATCGCCTAAGCGATTTAGAACAGCTTTTAACCGAACCTGAATCCACCCCTAAACCATAAGGAATTCGCATTATGTCAGGACCGACATTACTTTTACTTGGATGCGGCAAAATGGGAGGGGCCTTGGCAAAAGGCTGGGTGGATGCAAAACATCCTCCGCGTCTCATCATCATAGATCGTAAATTACAGAATGCTCCTGGCAATAGTGTTATTTACCGCCAAGTTTCAGACCTTCCCAAAGATACCAGACCTGACTTTGTCGTTTTAGCTATTAAACCTGCTGCTTCCGAGGCAATGCTCCGTGAGCTAAGCCAGCATCTTGGCAGCAATCTGGAAAATAGTGCCTTACTTTCCGTTATGGCTGGCAAGAACTGTGCCACACTTGCCAAAGCTAGTGGTCGAGACGATAGAGCTGTTATTCGCACAATGCCTAATACCCCCGCCTCAGTTGGTGCAGGGGCAACAGGTATTTATTTCTCCCCCCAAGTAACACAATCTCAAAAACAGCTAGCCACTGAGCTTATGGAACAGGTGGGCGATGTTGTAATCGTACCCCATGAAGATGATTTGCGTAGTGTCATTGCTGTTTCAGGTTCAAGCCCTGCCTATGTTTTTCTTTTGGCAGAATTATTGGAAAAAGCCGGAACCGAACTCGGACTCGACCAAAACGCTTCACGGAAACTGGCACGCAGTGTAATTTATGGTGCTGGAAAAATGCTCCATGATCTTGATGATGACGCTTCTGTCTTACGTAACAACGTAACGAGTCCAAACGGTACGACGGCAGCAGCCTTAAAAGTGCTCATGACAGAAGAAAATTGGCCTCAAAGCGTCAGAAAGGCTTCTCAAGAGGCTGTTCGACGTGCCAAAGAGCTAGACGATTAATCCTAAGGAATTTTTAACATCATGCCCTTCAATGAGAGTAATCTTTCTTTCGATACAGCACTTATAGAAATGGCTATGCAGCTTGCCTCAGAACGTGGATGGCATGGCTTTACTCTTGTTGAAGCTGCATTAAAGGCTGATCTGCCTTTAGAGGATGTCAAAATAAGATATCCTTTTAAATCTTTTATATTACTCCGCCTTAATAACATGGTGGATAAAGCCATGTTATGCGGTACGACGTCCTATCCTAGTTTGAAAGAAGGACTTTTTGACCTTTTCATGCGCCGCTTTGACGCATTTCAGGATTATCGTGACGGACTACGTGCCGTTATGCGGGCTTTACCACAAGATCCCGCTCTTGCTGTTTTCTTAAGCACAGCCACCCTTAATACAATTAAATGGATTGCAGACGCAGCCGGATTAGACCGTCACGGCCTCAGAGGCATAATGCGCCTGCAAGCTTTATTAGCTATTTGGACCCACGCTTTGAGAGCTTGGGAAAAAGACGCAACGGCTGAACTTTCTGAAACCATGAAAGCTCTAGACGAAGCCTTAAATAAAACTGAACGCTTTCGAATCCTGAAATCTATTCCTGATGAACGCCTTTCCTCCTCTCATAAAAGCGGAGGGTTGCCTGATTACAAACAGAATGAAGACTCTTTCACATCAGAATTTTAGAAAAAATAAGCAAATTTTGGTCTAACGCGTTATTTTTATTGTCTAAAAGTAAGAAAATTATGTTCTATCTCTTTACGAATATGATTCTTCACGCTAGAAGCATTCTCACTTCTGGGGCGTAGCCAAGCGGTAAGGCAGCGGATTTTGATTCCGCCATGCGGAGGTTCGAATCCTCCCGCCCCAGCCAAAGAATTTTCCCAAAAATTAGATATTTACTCCGTTTGCTTTAGATTTTATCTATGGCATTGACGTAAAATAATACGGCAAACTACGTTTACTACGTGACAAATCTTGAAGTCTTGTTTTTTCAGCTACGCAAAAAGAAAAACATTTTGAAATAAAAAATGCCCCCAGTGAAGGCTTTAAACCTCCCCTAAAAGGGCATTTTTCTGATTAGGCTAATTTAAGACTTAAGACGGGAACAGATTAAAGTCAGATGACTTCAGATGATCCTGATTGAGGAATGTAATCTCAGTATTGTCTTTGAGGCGAATTGTTGTGTTGCCACCACTAACAGTCGCATTCTTAAGAATATCCTGCAGATCGCGCTGATTGCCCTTAAAGGCAACCATGTTACCCGCCGCACTACCAAAGTCTGTGATCGTGTAGTGACCACCTTCATTATCCATAAACTGGAAGAGGTTAGCTGCTCCAGAACCACCCGTTAGGGTAGCAGAGACGTCACCACCATCGCCCGAGGCATGCGTATCATCATTAATATAGAAGGTATCTGATCCTGAACCACCGATAATCGTATCACGATTACCTACAACCGCCGTAAAGGCTCCGTGAGAGGATGATGCATCAAAAAGAATATCATGGACTGGCGCGTCATCACTGTCAGAAGCGCCAGAGAAGAAATTAAAAGCACCTTCTTGGCTGTCGCCTAATCCGGAACTCTTTCCCGTACCAACAAAATGGTAAACACTATTGCTTGTTCCAAAGATAGTAGCCTGGTCAGCCGAAACATATGACGTGCCTGCACCATCAATAAAGAACAGGTTTTTGCCAGCTGAAATATGCTGGTCGTGGCCACCTTTAACCGTCAAATTCGCAACAGCAGAAATCGTGTCGGCAACAGCATTGCGGGTTTTAACACTCCCCTGAAGAATAGAGATATTGTTAGCCCCAGCAGAAGAGTCGACAACGTTCCTTTGCTGCTCAGGATAAGACCCTACGATATTCCGAAGATCGTAGCTAGAAGACCCTTTTCCTGGTGAAAAAATCGTGGCTTTTTCTTCAGCTTGTAGCCCGAACATGTCGGAACCGCTCGCATAAATATCAGTCGGCCCAAATGTCGAGATTTGGCTTCTGGCTAAGCTTTCTGTGTAGCCGTTGCTGGCGGCGTACGTGTCTTGCCCCGTCTTTTGATCATCCACAAAAGACAGCAACTTACCGATCGTATCGCGGAATCTATCAGTAATTTCACCAAATTGCTGATTTCCTGAGACAGTCACGATAATATTATCGACCGAACCGCCAATAACCGTAGTTTCAGGCATAGACCCTCAACACACTCAAACGCCACGAAGTGAACAAAAGAAACTTTAAACTCTTTAAGTAACTTATGAGTTAAACCGTACCACAAAGGTCCGATTTTGTCAATGTAACTTCTACATTCTCAAAAACCACACGAGCCAAATCACCCCTTCGATATCACTATGGCAACTACAACACCTCTGTTTAGTAGTTATTTGAACACTAAGGAGGAGAACAAAGCCTAGAATAGGCACGAAATATGTCTAAAATATGAAAGAAGCACCATATTTATGTTCATATTTCCCGCAATCCCTACAGTTTGCTAGGGTTTTTTATATTTTACCTGCTCTAGGTTGTTCAACCATAATGTTGCTTTTCCATCAGAAGGAGCTCGCCAATCTCCCCTGGGAGATAAGGAGCCTCCAGCCACAACTTTAGGTCCATTAGGCATTGCTGAGCGCTTAAATTGACTCGTACCAAAGAATCGACTGATAAAAATCTTCATCCAATGAATAAGCTCATCTAGACTATATGACCGCTTTTCAGATTCTGGATAGTGGATTGGCCAATTACCTTCCAGATGATTGCCCCACGCTTTTTCTTGCAAAAAAGCTATGCGCTGCGGCGAAAAGCCATGACGCAAAACGTAATATAATGTGAAGTCCTGCAACGCATAGGGGCCAATGATTTGCTCAGTTTTCTGTATACCGTCCTTGCTCTCAGGAACAAGTTCAGGGCTTATTTCTGACTCAACAATTTCTTTCAGAATTTTTCTAACATTTGACGGAAATATTGGTTCTTCCTGAGCGGCCCATCTTATGATGTGCTGTATGAGTGTTTTAGGAATACCTGAATTAACATTATAATGCGCCATCTGGTCACCAACACCGTAAGTACACCACCCCAAAGCAATTTCGGACAAATCGCCTGTTCCAATGACAAGCCCATTATGAAAATTAGCCAAACGAAAAAGAAAATCTGTACGTAAACCTGCCTGCACATTTTCAAAGGTAATATCGTGAACAGGTTCACCCTCGGCAAAAGGATGCTTTATTTCTTTCAACATTGATAATGCAGTTTGACGAATATCGAGAACATCGCCTTCTACATCCAAATCTGCCATGAGTGACTGAGCAAAAGAAAGAGATTTCTTGCCCGTAGCAAAGCCTGGCATCGTACGCGCCAAAATCGATTTTCTGGGCCATCCTAGAGCATCGGCTGATTTCACCGCAACCAATAAGGCCAGCGCACTATCAAGCCCACCGGAAACGCCTATAATCATCCTCTTTGCGCCAGAACTTACCAGACGCTGACACAATGCCTGAACCTGAATCATCCAAGCTTCCTGACAGTCCTGAGCTAATGTTGCCGGATTATTAGGCACGAAAGGAAAGCGCGGTATTTCGCGCAAGAGACCACGATCTTCACAAGTGGGAGCAAGCTGAAAACTGACCACCCTCAACTTTTGAGATTCATCAGTGAAATATCCCAAATGAAGCCGTTCTTGCTGCAAAAGAGTCAGATCAATATCTGCAATAACTGAAGTTGCTTTTTGGGGAAAACGCTCCGAAACCTCTAAAAGAGAACCAGCCTCGTGGATCGTTAATTGACCATCCCATGCTAGATCGGTTGTGGATTCACCAGGACCAGCCGCTGCATAAATATAAGCAGCCTGCACTCGTCTTGACTGTGAAGAACAAAGAGCTAAACGATCTTCCATTCGCCCAATTGTCACAGGCGAGGCAGAAAGATTAGCTATAACCGTGGCGCCACCCAACGCCAATATAGTGCTAGGCGGCAGCGGTGCCCACAAGTCTTCGCATATTTCAACACCAACTATAAGAGCCGAAATATCTGAAGCCTGAAAGAGCAAATCCGTACCAAAAGGAACTAACTGACCACATAGAGAGATAGAACCCGTTACGCCTTTACCACTTAGAAAATGACGCGGTTCATAAAACTCCCGATAACGCGGTAGATAGGTTTTAGGCACAACACCGAGAATGCGCCCTCTATGAATTATAACGGCACAATTATAGAGCCCGTCTCCCTGTTTTAAGGGCGCTCCAACAACAGCAACACTCATGAGTGAAGATGTTGCTTTAACGAGTTTTTCAAGGGCTTCTTCAACAGATTGAAGTAAAAGCTGCTGAAAAAGCAAATCGCCAATACTATATCCGCTTAGTACCAATTCAGGAAAAACTGCTACCGCCACTCCTTTTTGATCGCACTCTTTTAAACTATCAAGTATAGCAGCCCCGTTTTTATGAGGGTCGGCTAATGTAACAGGGACAGTACAGGCAGCAACCCTTGCGAACCCCTGCTCATAAAGGCATTTAAAGGCGGCTTGATCCACGGATATTAACCTTTTTTCTGATCCCGTCTAACACGCCTAAAAACGCGTATTGCTATCTTTAAAGCTAACACAAACACAATTAGCGCATAAATTCCAGAAAGAGTCGTCATTGAAACAGGCAACCCAAATGGAAAATCTGGTAGATCACACGGCTTAAGAGGATGAACCGGCAAATGGTTCAACCAGTCTGATGCCTTGTCACTATGAGTCACAACCATATGGCAAGATGGAGCAGGGCTCCGCCATAACCCCTGCTCAACACCAATATGAATGACAGATAAAATGACACTCAGAGCCAGACAGAGAATGCCCCCTATAATGGGCCAACGTGCATAACGCGGAGAGAGCACGAGTGTCAGAGCGCCTAAAGCGATAAGAACTCGCCAGGGGCGGCGCTCCCATAAGCAAAGTTCACAAGGCACCATATGCAAAAAACGCTCAGCCCCATAAGCAGCTAATAAAGCAAACAACCCCGATAAAATAAATACACCACCAACAACACGTACGCGTCTAAAATCCCGTTTTCCAGTCATTAACATATATGTATCTCTTTTCATTAAAGTCGGACTGAAAACAAATTCTGTTTTATGACTTTGTTAAGGTAATAATGATGTTGGAGGTGGTAAAGATGCGTCACCCGAGGACGCCGGAGCACTGGCACCAAAAGATTGGTTATTTGAGGAAGAGGACGGCAATATAGATGTAGGTGCCTCTGGCGAATATGCCGCACCAGCCTGATTATTAACAGGGCTTCCATCCGCATCCAATTTTTCAGGTGCTGATGATGTAATCTGTGGCGCTTTTACTGGAGGAGGAGGCCCAACCATTGGTGCCACTTTCTCCCCTTCGCACCTGACAACCTGTACATCATATAGCGAACTTTGATAGACAGACAAACCGGGCTGCTGAGCTAAAATCCAGCCCTCAAAAGGTTCTGAATCCTTTGCCTGACTATCAGTCAGATTCAGTTGAGCTGCTGTTTCTGGTGCTAATGTAGGAGGCCTTTCCACACATGCCGTCAATTTTAAATTAAGGCTGCGATAATGCCCCTCTTCTCCCACAGATAAAGTCAATAATTCGCTTTGAGAATCAAGGCGATTAAGCACACGGATGACAGCTTTGGCACGCCCCTGCCAACTATCCGCAGGGTGAACAGCAGGAACTGGCACACCTTCAACACTAAAAGCCACATTGGGCCATAGAAATGTGCAGAGAACAGCTAAGCTCCCTAAATGGAACAATATGTTCTTTTCAAGAGCTTTTTTATTCATCACTCAGCCTCCAGGAAGCCTTTATTAAAAAGGCTAATATCTATCCCAATAATGCTTAACTGTCGTCTTAAAATCTCTTCACCTCTCACTGAAGATGATTTTGGGACGGCTGGCCTCCAGTTGGTAACGCTGCATCTGAACTGTTCTTTTTTTGAAGAGAATCAGTGACGGTGAAAATAAATTTACTCAAAAGCTGCTCCAGACTAATAGAGCCTTGAGTTTCCTGCATGACAGAATCAGGCTGTAATAATTTGTCATCCCCCCCTGGCGTCAGCGCAATATATTTTCCTCCAAGCAGGGAATCAGATGTTATGACGGCTCCGCTATCAACGGGTAACTTAATAGTGGGCATAACAGAAAAAGTGACGTTTGCCTGAAAATTGTGGGGATCAATCACCGTCTTGGTTACATGCCCAACTGTTACACCAGCCAGACGAACATCCGAGCCAACTTCCAGGCCATCAATATGGCTAAAACTCGCCTGCAACGGATAACCCGTATTTGCCTTTTGGTGCCGGCCTAGCACAGCAAAAATGATCAGCCCCGCGAGAGCTATGACAACAATAAGACCTATCGCTAATTCTAAGCGTGTTTGCCTCACTTGTTGCTTTGCAAAATCTCCGCTCGCCGTATTTCCATCCATGCTTGCCCGTTCCTTATAGCTTAGCAATCTTCTTCTACTTCGTTCCCAGCGTATCATGCATCTCTATCATGTCACTATCCTTCTCTTTAACACTGCTTGATCAAACAGTGCTTACTCAAGGAGAAAGACACATTATTATAAGGTCTTTATAGCTTAAGAAAAGTTATCCCCTTTATCCTCATCTTTCGCTTTATTAAATGCTCCCTGCAACCGGTCTCACCCTTTGCGGACAAGTCTTCTTTACTTAAATTACTTTATATGAAAGCGCATCTTCACTGGAGCGGCGTTCAAATGAGAACAGTCGCCATTGCCTCAGATCCAGATAGTCATAGTCTGCGTTCTGTTACTCTGCCCGCTGCATGGGATGATAATGCTGCCCAAGCACTCGCACAGATAACAGCGAACGGCGGTCCTGTAAGACTTGCTCAGGAAGCAGCTCGATGGGTGGACTTTATTGATACAGCCCCCCTTTGGCTCATACCCCTGAAGGGGCACCTCCTTTAGGAAGAAGCCTTTCCTGTCTTTTGCTTATGCAGCACATGGCCCCCAATATAGCCTTGTGGCAGCGCAGAACGGATGAACAATTCGGATTCGTACTCCGTCTCAGCGGATTTGTTCAGGAAAGTACCTTTTCCCCAGAACAATTTGTGGCATGTCTCAATCTCGCTTGCGATAGTTTAAGACGCTTAAATGAAGCGCAAAGAAATGAACGTAGCGGTGAGCTGCCACTTTTTGATGAAAATAAAGCGGCAGAAGAAAATTGCCATTGTGCCGGCTTAATCCAGCTTACTGACCTAGATGCCTGCCTGGCTGCTCAGGGTTTGGATTATGATAGTCCCGAAGGCCGTGAGTTTGCGCAGGCCATAATAGCTTTGGCCCGAATTGCCTTAAGAAAAGGCACTAGACAATCTGCATCGGTAAAAGCATCACCTCTTTTCCCTGAAATCGAACATTTTGCTATTTCCTTACTTCAGGCAGATACACATAAGGCAGTTTTACCTCCTATCGAACTAGGGTTTTCCTCATCAGGCCCTATTGATGCCTTATTGGGGGTCGAAACATGTGGAATAGCTCCAATTTTTTCTCCTATTGACGAGCAGGGTAAATTAAGAAGCTCCACACTCCACCGTTTGGCCTCCAGGGGTTAACTCCAGAAACAGCGTTAGCTCTGGCTCTTAATAACGAGAATCCCCTTCCCAAAATCAGTGGCCAGGCTTTTGTAAAAATGCATGAGGCTGTTTCTGGTTTGGTAGATTATCTTCCACCACGTCCAGAACCCGAGACCGAAGCCCTGCTTTCCCGCTTGGAACGTGGCGTGCGACGCTCACTTCCACTTCGTCAGAATGGTTTTAGCCAAAAGACATCTATAGGTGGACACCGCCTCTTTATGAGAACGGCAGAATTTGAAGATGGCTCATTAGGAGCGCTCACCTTACTGCCACCTCGTGAAAGCCCTATGGCACGCGGTCTTATGGAATGTTTGGGTCAGGCAGTTAGTGTTGGGCTGCAATTTGGTGTGCCGCTTGAGGCTTTTATAGAACAATTTGCCTACACTCATTTTGGGCCCTGTGGTACTGTCGAAGGCGACCCGGTCGCAGCATATGCCTCTTCGATGCTAGATTATGCTTTCCGGGCACTCTCAGATGCTTATCTTGGAAAACATATGCCTGACGCTCCCATGGCCTCATCAAGTGAAAATGCCGAAGATCCTCTATTGCCTTTTGATCATAATGAGTTTGTTCATAAAAAAACTGATGCATCTCGGCGACAATTACGGCTCGTTAGTTAATTTTTGACATAATAACGTCATAGATCCCTGCGAAGATTATTGACAGCATGGGGTCACAATGGCTAGCTAACGCCCAGAGTGAGATGGCAAATTTTTCTTTAAGAAGAATCTGCCATTTAATCTTGCTCAAAATTTGAGGAGTTTCCACTTTATGGGTGATTTTTCTCCTAACAAGAAAGAAAGCTTTGATAAGCGTCTTTCAACGTTAGAGAATCAAATCTCTCCTCAGGCAAAAAAGGGGCAGAGACCCACACAGGAAAAGGAGGAGCAATCTTCTTTTGGTGTGGCTTTTCGGGTAGCTAGTGACTTGATTGCCGGCATTGTGGTGGGTGTCGGCATAGGTTATGGACTTGATAAATGGACAGGCCATAAGGGTTTGTTCTTAATTGTTTTTGCTCTATTGGGTTTTTGTGCAGGCATGAGAAATGTCTGGCGTATCGTAGGTGTTCCTGTGCAAACCGTGCAGGACGAAAAGAACGGGAGAGGCCCGCGTGGCAAACGGATCGACGATTGACGCACTCGGACAGTTTGAACTGCATCCGATACTTGGTTCGGTCGGTGAGACCCTGCGTTTATCTCAGTCTCCAGTATTTATGCTGATTTCAGTCCTGCTGGTATTGGCATTTTTGTATTTTGGCATGCGACCAGCTGCTGTAGTACCTGATAGACTGCAGGCTGCGGCTGAAATGAGCTACGAATTTATTCGCGATCTCGCCGTGGGTACGATCGGTGAAAAAGGAACTGTTTTCTTTCCTTTTGTCTTCGCTCTTTTCTTCTTCATCCTCACAGGTAATTACCTCGGCCTCCTGCCTTATTCCTTCACATTCACAAGTCATATTGCTGTTACTCTGGCCATGGCCTTGACAGTATTTATTATGGCTATACTCGCATCTCTGCGTTACCAGGGTATCGGTTTTTTAAAGCATTTTATGCCTGAAGGCGCGCCTATTGCACTAGCGCCTATCTTGATTCCGATTGAGATCCTTTCCTATCTCTCACGCCCAATAAGTCTTTCTATTCGTCTTTTTGCGAATATGGTTGCTGGTCACGTGCTTTTAGAGGTATTTGCAAGCTTCACAATCATGCTTGCCGGACTCGGAGTCGCCGGTCATATTTTGGCTGTTGCTCCGATCGTGATTAATATCGCTCTAATGGCACTTGAGCTGCTTGTGGGATTATTGCAAGCATATGTATTTGCAATTCTCACTTGTATATATCTCCGTGAGGCAGTCGCTCATTAAGCGGCTTTCTCTTTTTTGATTTTTGCGTCACTGACCTAAGGTAAAGGAATAAACCATGGACGTCCAAGCCGCTCGCGATATTGGTGCTGGTCTTGCTGTCATTGCTCTTGCTGGTGTAGGTGCTGGTATTGGCAATATTTTTGCTGCGCTCGTGAATTCTATCGCCCGCAACCCTGCTGCCCGCCCACACGTATTCGGCCTTGGCATGCTAGGCTTTGCTCTGACAGAGGCTATCGCACTTTTTGCGTTGCTGATCGCCTTCCTTATCCTCTTCGTCTGAGGATCGGATAATGCGCCTAATGCCTCGTTTCCTCCTGTCTGCCGCCCCACTTGCGGCCTTACCGGGCCGGGCCGTGGCTGCGGGCATGCCCCAGCTTGACTTTAAAAATCCCCTTTTACAGGGGCAAGTCATCTGGGGTGCATTGATCTTTATATTCTTTTATATCGTATTGAGCCGCTCGGCTCTGCCACGCGTTGATCGTGTTATCAGAAACCGTACTGAACGCATCCAAAATGATCTTGATTTAGCACGCAAGGCTAAAAGAGAAGCTGATCAAGCGCGTAAAGAACTTTTAGATGCGCGTCAAAAAGCAACAGATCACGCTCAGGCTAACATTCAAACTATTCGTGACATGGCTAAATCAGCCACGGAATCTCAGCTTGCTGCGACTGTAGAGCGTTTGGAAGCAGAAATGCGTGAGGCTGAACTTAATATTAAAACTGCTCATAACGATGCTTTGCACCATGTTAACGAAATTGCCTCAGATACGGCTACATCTCTTATAAATCGCCTTTTGGGCAGAGATGAGAAAGCTACAGTTTTAGACGCAATCAAGCGCGTACAGGGCTAAGAAGATGACAATTTTTAATGAACCACGCTTCTGGACAGCAGTAGCTTTTGTTCTGTTCTTCTTACTCTTTGGTCGGAAACTTTGGCGTATTATTGCTACGCGCCTGGATGAACGAGCTGAATTGGTCCGTAATAATCTTGACGAATCAGCACGGTTGCGTCGTGAAGCAGAACAAATGCTTGAGGATGCAACAAGAGAAAGAGAGAATGCTGCGGCTGAAGCGCAACAGCTTATTGAAGCTTCAGAAGCACAAGCTCTTTCTCTTAAAGAGCGCGCTTTACGTGATTCCGAAGAGCTCGTATCCCGTCATGAAAAATTGGCCCGTGACCGGATAAAAGCTTTAGAAAATGCTGCCTTACGTGATATTCGCAATAAAGCAGCTGACGTAGCCTTTGCAGCATCGCGTGAAGCTATTACTGAGATTTTGCAAAAAGATTCTAATCTTGCAGCTCAGCTTCTTGATCAAAGTTTGACAAACATACCTAAAGCTTTGAAGCAAGATAACGCTGCTTGATGATTCTGGAGTTCTTTTCAACATTATGAAGGGTGAGACCCCGACTTTAGCCGTCATTGTTACGGTTTTAAATGAGGCCGAAAACATCCTTCCAGTCTGCGAAGAAATTAGCGTCGCATTATCCTCCCTTCCTTGTTACGAAGTTATTTTTGTTAATGATGGGAGTGAGGATGCCACGCTAGAACGCCTTATTGAGGCACGGCGTCTTTTCCTCCCTCAATTACGTATATTGAATCATTCCCACTGCCTGGGTAAATCAGCATCTCTTAGAACAGCTATTTCTCATGCCAGGGCTCCTTGGATCGCCACAATGGATGGCGATGGTCAGGATGATCCCAATGAAATTCCTAAATTATATCAACTCGCCCTAAAATGCGCTCAAAATGGTGAGGCTCCACTGATTGTAGGTGTCAGGCGCAAAAGGCGTGATCGCATTTCAAGACGTTTTGCTACACGTTTTGCAAACGGACTGAGACGACGTTTTTTAAATGATCAATGTCCTGATACGGGTGCACCTCTTAAAGTCTTTTTAAGAGAAAAGTTTTTAGAGCTACCGCAATTTGAAGGATTACATAGGTTTTTGCCGGCCCTAATGGGCAGCTACGGTGTGACACTCCATTGCCTAACTGTAACCCACCGGCCCCGCCTTCATGGAACATCCAAATATACAAATTTAAATCGCGCTCTTGTCGGTATTCGTGATTTACTTGGTGTAAAATGGCTTCAGAAACGAACACGCTACTCCCGAGAGCCTACTGAACTTTAAGATTCGCTCTTTATTATTCTTTCAAGCAAGGATGAGCCGTGACTCTAACCCTGCGTCATTATGCACTTTTAGCTCTTTTAGCATTTTTCCTGGCACTTCCTGGCCGTATGACTCTTCCACCACTGGATAGAGACGAAGCGCGTTATATGGAAGCAACAGAGCAAATGGTTCTCTCGAATGATTTTCTTGATATCCATTTTCAAAACCAGCCACGTTATCTTCAGCCAGCAGGTATTTACTGGCTAGAAGCTCTTAGCGCAAAAAGTTCAGCCGCCTTATTTGGACCGCAGGTTTTACGACAAACATGGCCCTATCGAATCCCCAGCCTTATAGCGGCCAGCTTGATTGTTCCTTTAACAGCCTGGATCGGCTTTATGCTCTTTGGAGCTAGTACAGCGATTTTAGGTGCCTTGTTTTTAATGGTTTCTACGCTTTTTGTTGCAGAAAGCCGCATGGCAACCATAGATACAGTGTTATTATTAGATATATTATGCGTTGAAGCCATTCTTGTCCGTCTCTACACAAACCGAAATAATCGAGACCCTGTTTCTCCGTTTTTTGCTTGCGCTTATTGGGCAGCTTTAGGCATTGGCCTTATGTTAAAAGGCCCGATTATTCTTATTCCTGGGCTTGCAACGCCTTTATCTCTTTGTCTCATTGAACGCAATTTTAGCTTTTGGCGCTCTCTCCGCCCTGCCTGGGGTGGATTATAACGCTTATTATTGTAGCACCATGGTGTATAGGAATTGCTTTAAAGAGCCATGGTGCTTTTTTCAAAAACGCGGTAGGCCATAATCTACTAGGCAAAATAACTCACGGACAAGAGTCACACGGTTTTCCTCCCGGTTATTATGCTGTAATTTTCATATTAGCTTTTTGGCCTGGTGCTCTTTTCACGCTAAGGGCTCTTCCTCAATATGGAACGACGCAAAAATTCATCGGTTCTTTTTCTTTTATGTTGGATTATGCCTTATTGGCTGTTTTTTGAATTATTAGCGACAAAACTTCCTCATTACGTACTTCCTACTTTCCCCGCTATTGCCCTACTTACCGCTGCATCTTTAACCTTATGGCCTGCTCCCCGCTTTTTGGTATGGCAAAAAATAATTTACATTATTTACGCCTTGCTCTGGAGTGTTGTGGCAATTGCCTTTTGCTTTGCAGGCAGCGCCCTTCTTATTACAACATCGCATTTAATTTCCATCCGAGCCCTTATTGCCTTAGGAGGAAGCCTGCCACTTGTTATTTTAGCAATCTTCTCACTCACAAAAAATAGGGTCAAACACGCTGCATATAATATTATCGGCGCTGCTATTTTGATTCATGCAGGGTTATTTTGGGCTGTTATACCTAATCTCAACTTGATACAGCTCTCGCCTCACATTGCCTCATCTTTTTATAAAGCGCGACTATGTAGTGAAAGTGTTTTGATTTCAGCTTCATATTATGAGCCGAGCCTCGTGTTTTTAGCAGGCCCACAAACGCGGCTCCTTGATCCTGAGCAAGCAGCAAAATCCCTTATAGAGCACAGCAAATGTGATCTGGCGCTCATAGATGAAAAGGATAAAGCTGTTTTTTTAGCCGAGCTGGAAAAAGCAGGCATTAAACCGCATCTTTATGATCAGATTTCAGGCTTCAATTATTCTAAAGGGAAAAATTGAGCCTAAGCTTATTTGGTGCCCAATAAAAGGTAGCATACGTAAACACCCTTTATTTATGCTCCTATGTAAGGTCAATATAAGTAGAAAGTGTCTTATATAGTCAAAGAAAAGGATCTCATTTCAGGATAAATAGTTACAACCTCCTGCTTTTAAAAATATTTCTGTATGTGAAGCCATAATATTATCGGTTATTTTTTCTGGTAAAATAATGGCACATTATTTACCCTATTTCCTTAAGGCGTAAAGGTAACGAAAACCATGGTGGAGCTGAGGGGATCGAACCCCTGACCTCCTCATTGCGAACGAGGCGCTCTCCCATCTGAGCTACAGCCCCATGATCTGTTTTTAAGCACAGCACGAGCTTTCCTATGAGTCAAACAATCAATAGGTGGCTGAGAGTATTATGTAGGTTTTCGTAAAAAGATCGATTATGAAATTTCACGAAATTATCAATATGAAAGACGAAGTTAGTCCTATAGTTTAAATATTAGATTGTTATTTTGAAAAAATTAGAAGGTATTACAGTAAATTTATAAAATAGTTTTTGTGATCTGAATTAGAGCAATAAAGCAATAAAGCAATAAAGCAATAAAGCAATAAAGCAATAAAGCAATAAAGCAATAAAGCAATAAAGCAATAAAGCAATAAAGCAATAAAGCAATAAAGCAATAAAGCAATAAAGCAATAAAGCAATAAAGCAATAAAGCAATAGAGCAATAGAGCAATAGAGCAATAGAGCAATAGAGCAATAGAGCAATAGAGCAATAGAGCAATAGAGCAATAGAGCAATAGAGCAATAGAGCAATAGAGCAATAGAGCAATAGAGCAATAGAGCAATAGAGCAAAATATTAATATTATAGTAGTATTTTTCAATTATAATATTGAAAAATATATATAAATACCCTATAATAAAGCGATGACAATTATTATGAACTATATAATAATATGAGAAAGTAAGAAAATTCTATATTAAAGCACAATCAGATATTTAAATCAGGCAGCCCACTAAGATTTAAATAGCGTGAATTTGACTATTTACGAATAATTTTGGTTTTTAAAGAAATTATCAAATAGAATATTTGTAGTCGTCTTACACATGACTGTCGAAATATCTCCGATAGGCAATATCAAAGGATTATTAGAAATATTGTTAACGCCATATTGATAAAGACAGATGCGATATTCTCTTTGATACTGATATGACTTATTCTTTATAAATAGCGCGGTATTTATATCAAAACCGCCTGTAATCTCAATATAACTGTAATATTTTACAATATCCATTTGAAACATTTTCCACTTGCAGCAATTTTTTGGGGCACTCTATTGAGAAAAGGTTTTGCCTGAATGATGACTGCCCAATCTCCAAAGTTTCGACAGCATGGATCAATTTTCATCACGTTAGCTACCGCCCTTGATATTTAGACCAATCATTAGTCATGTTAACAAGACGTGGTATTAAATGTTCTCTCAGAGCTTAAAGACAATAAACGTAAATATTTTCGCTTCTGAAACCTAAAAGTAAGAGGCCTAATAATTCCTCTTTAGCTTTCAAATTCGCGACCATTAGAAACATTAATTTAAAAAGCCTATGTCTTTCGATTGTATCCAGTGAAATGTTTCTCATATGGATCTCCTCTTCCATCTCTTGTTCGATACCCCGAAATATTTAGGGTTCATAAACAAGTTGCCCTTTAAAAGGCAGCTGCATATCGCTCTTCTGAAAAGAACCGAAAAAAATATTCACTTTGGCTTCATTGACACTTCAATGTTGCTCAAAGAACAATTTCAGCTTTTTGGCAAGTATTTGAACAAGACTCTTTTTTCGCTTCCAAATACATATGAACCTAATTAAGCACGGTAAGCGTATAACAATCTCATAGTCTGATTTTATTATACTAGAGAGTGTTCATACATGTCAGATTGTAACTAGTAGGAAATTATTAGAATTTTTAAAACTAGCTATTTCACTACCCTTCGTTTTTTTTAAACTAAACAAATATTGAGCAATTATTGTAAATTTCAATAATAAATAACTTATTTTTAGCTACCACTATCTATAAAAGACTGATACTCAGTGTCATTTATCAAATTTTCTTGTCTAAAAACTTTTTTTTTAAATATTAATTGCAAATAGCATATTTGATAAGAAAATAAGTTAAATAACAATTTCAAACGCAAGGTCTGATATTTTACGACAAAGGTTACGCTTTTTCAGAAAAACAAGTATATAATTTTATTTAAAGACTGCATAAAATCTGGTTTGTTTTGTTAAAAAAGTTTTTTTAATTTGGTTTTTAAAAGGATCATAAACGCACATTTTGTGCTTAAGTTCCTATAGATATGATTTTGCGAGGCTCAACGTGGTTCTATCCT